>JAGQSP010000618.1 GCA_020439485.1 Acidimicrobiales bacterium
TCGCCGCACCTACCGGGCAGTCCCTGGCCACACAGACCTACGCCAACATCGACACCGACAGAAACGCGTCGGCACAGTTCGAAGCCGACAACTGCCGACCGACCGGCGGCAGCCTCACAGTGGAGAACATCGAGTTCGACGGTGATGAGCTCACGAGACTTGGAGCGACGTTCGACCTAATGGGGTGCGGCGGCAGTTTCACCGGGAGCATCTGGATCAACACCGCTCCGCCGGAGCCGCACGTCATCACCACCGTCGAAACGGCATCGTTCAACCGCCGAAGCGGGCCAGCCGACGGCACACGGTTCGAGATCGTGAACGCGGGTGGGGTAGCGGCGCCCATGAGCGTCGAGATCACGGGTTGGGATCGTCACGCATTCTGGATCTCCGAGAACAGCTGCGGATCAGCGCTCGGCGCCGGCGAACGATGCTCGGTGGTCGTCAACTACACACCCATGGGCAGGCCCAGCGGAGAGTCAGCCACCTACCTCACCATCGACGATGGGCACGGCAGCCGGACCGACGTCGTGCGGATCTTCACATCGACACCCGACTCCTGGCAGTTCGGGGAAGGAACACCCGCCGACGTCGAGTCGGGCTATTGGCTACTCGAGGCCAACGGCTCGGTGCATTCGTTCGGCGACGCTCGCCACATGGGTGACGCGGTCCTACTCGGGAACGCAGCCGCCATCGTGCCGACCCCTTCCGGGCGGGGCTATTGGGTGCTCGACAGTGCGGGTACCGTCAGTGAACACGGAGACGCAGCCCACTTCGGCGAGTTGACTCCGAGCGATCGCGCCGGCCTCCTCCCAGGCGAAGAAGTCACATCGATGGCGGCGACGCCAACGAGCCAGGGCTATTGGATCTTCACCACGCGAGGAAGGGTCTTCCGGTTCGGCGACGCTCCCTACATCGGCGACCTTCTCGACCTGGATCTCCAGGCACAGGTGATAGACGCAACAACGAGCCCTACCGGGGCGGGCGCGTACATGTTGGCTGAAGACGGCGGAGTCTTCGCGATGGGCGACGCCCGGTTCGCCGGCTCGGTTCCGGGCGTTCTTCCCGGCGTCGCCCTAGATGAGCCAACAGTCGGAATCGTCCCAGACCCCGACGGCTCGGGCTACTGGATCGTCGCCGCCGATGGCGGGGTGTTCGCGTTCGAGGCCCCTTATCGCGGGTCGATACCAGCAGTACTACCCGGGGTGAAACTCGACCGCCCGGTCAACGGAATGGTCCCATACGGAAACGGGTATCTCCTCGTGGCCAGGGACGGAGGAGCGTTCAACTTCTCGAACCTGGACTTCGACGGAAGCCTCGGCGGGCAAGGCATCGACTCGGTCGTTGGGATCGGTCCAGTCGTTGTCGGAGGAGGGGACTACCGATGAAGCCAGCGAAACTCATGCTCGCAGCTGCGGTCACGCTCCTGCTCGCAGTTGCCCTGAGCGTTCCCGCTGGGGCCGCACCGTCAGTAACGACACCTCATAGCGACGTCGACTGGGGCCCCGTCTGGGGTCCGGGCAACGTCGTCGAGGTGTCGTTCACCAACTCGGGCGACGGAGTACAGCTTGGACCAACCACGGTGCCCGCAGGTTTCGTAGCCGTTGCCGACCTGTGCTCCGGGGCGTTCCTCGGATCAGCACAGACGTGCATCGTACGCGTGCAAATCGACTTCTCGGCCGAACTCACCGGAGAAGTGACCGGCCAGCTATCGGTAACGGCAGCAAGCGACGGCGCGGCCCTGGCGTCTTCGACCCTCAGGGCAACGAGGGTCAGTGCGTACATCGCCTTCGCCGAAGCACCGAATCCGGATGCGAGTCCGACCACCACCGCTACTACCGGCGACGACGCGACCTTCTCAGAGATCGGAACCTACGTTCACCTGCGATGGGGAACCGGATCGCTTTCGCTTCTGCCTCCCGATGGGGGCCAGTTCAGTGTCGGCGTCCACGAACTGGTCCAGCATTCAACTGACAACCCGAGGGTCTACCTGGGCGGCGGGCCGCTACCCGGCGAACTCCACGTCCTCGAGGTCGCCCACGACCCCAACGGGAGCCTGTCGAGACTTCGAGCCGCGTTCATGGTCAAGCAGGGCGACTACACGGCCGGTGGTGTCATCGACCTCTCGAGCGATGGAGCGGTCAGATCCCCATGGGCAGGCTCGCCAGTTCGCGACCTCGGCTCTGTCTATTCGAACGAACACCGCGAGTACCTGATCGCCGTGAACCCAACCGAATCCCCCGTATCCGTGTCTCACGATCTGGACCACCCAGCAATCCGAACCATTCACGACGACTGTGCCGATGGGACAATCGACAGCCGCGGAGTCTGCGTGATCGTGCTCAGTCCCGATCCCGCGGGAAGTCCGGGACCGAACACGGTTCCGTTCACGCTGCTGCTCGACGGAACACCCGTAGCGGGCGAGATCTCTGTTCATCTCAGCCGTGCTCGCGTCGCGCGCTGGTCCGCCCACCCCAGCGGGTACGGCGCGTCAGCGATCCACAGGGACTCAAACGTCGATGGCGACGTCACCGTGTTCAGCTGGAACCGAAGCACTCTGACCGTCGCCATCGACGGCCTCCAGTTCGACCTGATCAACGAGACCGGCGACATCGGCGTGAGCCCAAACGCCGTGACCATCGAGGACACCGACTGCGCTCACCCGGGGGAACTCGCGATTCACGACATCGCGTGGTCCGACGATGACCAGGTGGTCGGCCTGTGGGCCACCTTCTGGATCGGAGGGTGCTGGATCTCAGACATCTCCGAAGAGGAGAAGATCTACGGCTACATCGCGATCAACCGCGATGTCGACCTCGGCGTCGCTCTGGCAGATCTCACCTGGGTCGGGCTTGTGTATGACCCGACGGACAACCGCCGCCAGGTAGTGTTCTCGAATCCCGGCGATCGCTCGACCGGACCTCTTTCGTTCGATGCGCTCCAAGACCGTCGCGCGTTCGCTGTGGACGACTCCGATTGTGTCAACGGCATCGCTGCGGGGAGCGAGTGCACGGTCGAGGTCACCTACCAACCATTCGGCAAGGCCAATGGCAGCGACGGCCTGCAGCTGTCGGTCAGTTCAGTCGACGGCAACTTCAAGAACGGGATGGTCGAGTTCTTCGGCACTACACCGCTCGACTGGCGGTATTCGACCGATCCTGGTGACCCGCCATATCACGGCTACTGGATGCTCCTGGGCAGCGGCCGAGTCGAGCCGCTTGGCGACGCACCCCACCTCGGCGACCACGCACCTGGCGACGACTCAGCGTCAGCCGTTCGTCTCGAACCCACGCCGATGGGCCGCGGATACTGGGTTCTCGATGACAGCGGCAAGGTCAGCGCCCACGGAGACGCAATCCACCACGGCGAAATCTCGACGGCGCTCGCGGCCGGCGAGTCTGCGGTCTCGATGTCGAGTTCGCCATCAGGCTCGGGCTACTGGATCGTGACCACGCAGGGTCGGGTAGAGGCATTCGGGGACGCGGCCCCTGTCGCGGACCTCCGGAACTTGGATCTCGCCGAACCAATCATCTCATCGGTAGCCGCCCCAAGCGGCAGAGGCCTCTACATGATTGGACTCGACGGCGGCGTATTCGCGCTCGGCGACGCGCTGTTCGCCGGGTCAGTGCCCCAGGTTCTACCCGGGGTTCAGCTTGATGCGCCCGTGGTCGGGATCGTCGCCGACCCTGATGGGACCGGCTACTGGCTCGTCGCCAGCGATGGAGGCGTCTTCGCGTTCGATGCCCCATTCGTCGGATCTCTGCCCGGCGTACTACCACCAGGCGCGCAGCTCGTCGCTCCGATCAACGGAATGGTCCCCTACGGGGCCGGGTACGTCCTCGTTGCCGGCGATGGTGGGGTGTTCAACTTCTCGGGGCTCCCCTTCTCGGGGAGTCTCGCTGGCAGGAACCTGGAGGCTCCCGTGTCCGGCATCGGTGTAGTGGCCCCGGACGGTGGGACATATCGGTAGCTCGAGAGCTCGTTCCACGGGAGCCTGGTAGAGCGGAACTCGAAAGCACCGCAGTCGCGATCGCACCCCTGCTGTAGAACTGCGATGGCTCGGCCCAGTCAAGCCGGGATGCTCCCTATCGCCGGGCTCCTACCCGAACGACGTGATCGACACAACTGGGCTTTCTAGGACTGATCCACCGATGCTGCCGTCGAAGGGTTGGCCGGAGAAGTTGAACACTCCCCCATCGCCCGCGACCAACAGGTATCCGTTACCGAAAGGCACCATCCCATTGACTGGTGAAACCAACTGGGCGCCGGGAGCAAGCACTCCCGGCAGTGAGCCGCGGAACGGAGCCGAGAACCCGAACACTCCGCCGTCGGCTGCTACGAGCCAGTACCCGTCACCGTCGGGGTCTGGAACGATGCCAACAATCGGCTGGTCGAGGGTGACCCCTGGCAGAACCTGGGGCACTGACCCGGCGAAGCGAGCTCCTCCGAGAGC
>JAGQSP010000619.1 GCA_020439485.1 Acidimicrobiales bacterium
TCTGCGCCGCTCCTCGTCGAAGACTCGTCACTACCTCGGGTGTCGCTCACCTCGCAGATCTTTCTGCGCCGCTCCTCGTCGAAGACTCGTCACTACCTTCTGCAAGAGGCTGGCCTGCTGCGCACTGGTCAGAGCAGGCCTAGCAGGGTCCAGATCGGCACCGCTGCCACCAACAGCACGACGATGCCGATTGCGTCCAGCGGTGCACCCTTGCCCAATATCTCGCGGGCAGTGAACAGCTTTGTGTCATAGGCCAGCATCGTCGGTGGTGTGCCGATCACCAGCGCAAAGTCGATAGACGATGCCACGGCGATCACCACCACCAGCAACACCGGCTCGGCGCCGATCAGTCCGGCCAAGGGAATGGCCAGGGGTATCAGAGTCGCCGCGGTTGCCGTGTTGGATGCGACCGTGGTCAACCCCAGCGCCACCATGGCCACCAGGGCAACCGCCAACATCTCTGGCCAGTCGGCCACACCGGAAAGCCTGGTCACGATCCAGTCCGAGGTGCCGGTGCGGACCATGAACGAGCCAAGCGTCAGGCCGCCACCAAAGGTCAGCAGCGTCGGCCACGAGATCTTGCCGACGTCTTCAGGCTCCAACAGACCCAGAACAAACAGCACGACTGCACCGCCCAGGGCGACGATGCCGGTGTTCACCTCATGGAACGATTGGGTCAGCCACAACACCATCACCAGGCTGAACACACCCAGTACCTGCATCTGTTGGGTCGTAAACCTGCCGAATTCGACCCGATGCGAAGCTGCGATGTCGGCGGCCCGCGAGAACTTGCCGGCATCGACGCTGACCCGACCGACCCTCCACAGGTACAACGCCATGACCGGCACCAGCACGAACACCACCGGCAAGCCGAAGGCGAACCACTCGACGAACGAGATCTGGCGCCCCGTCAGCCGCTCGATGAAGGTGATAGCCAGCGGGTTGGCCGGCGTTCCGATTGCGCTGCCGACACCGCCGATGGTCGCCGCATAGGCGATACCCAGCACCAGTGTCTTGCGATAGCTGGGCGAGTCGAGCGGCTCGCTGACCGCCATGGCGATGGGAATCAGAACCGTCACCGCCGCGGTGTTCGACATCCACATCGACAAGAAAGCGGCCAACCCCAGCATCGCCAGGTACAGCCGAACAGGCCCGCGGCCCGCCTTGTCGACGATGGTCACCGCCACCATCTGGTCTAGGCCGACGCGGCGCATGGCTTCGGCCATCAAGAAGCCGCCGAAGAACAGCACGATTATCGGGTCGAAGAACGGCGCAAGCACGTCGCGTGCCGGGCCCACCTGTGCGGCAGCAAGGGCTACCGGTATCGCCAGAGATGTGACGAACAGCGGCGCCAGTTCGGTGATCCACAACACCACCGCAAGCCCCAGAACCGCCAGAAGCACCCCGGCCTTCACGGGCGCGCGTCGTGATGCGTCGAACGTGCCGCCGTCGCTGGACAACACGGGCACCAGCTCGGTCTGGTCTCCGGGCCCGACCAGGCGCACCTCGATGTCGCCCAGCTGCGCTTCGTGCTGCGGGTCGGTCACCGTCACGAGAACCTGGAACGTTGCGTCGGGCGCAAACCCCTCGGCGCTGCTGACCGATACCGAGCCCGAAGCAGATGCACCCAATGCCGCCGAGAAGTCGAGCTCTTGCGACCCAACAGCCGTGGAGATCACGGTGTCTCCCAGGTAGTCGACCTCGAGTTGCCGCGAGTCGCCGGTCCACTCGGCTGGAGCCGCAGCGGCCAGACCAATGGCCGCCAACAAGGCAACAGCGATGATCGCCGCAACGCGCGCTCTTTCACCGCCCATATGCGACACACTATGACCATGCGAAGGTTGCTGGTGTCGATCGTGTTCCTGGCAACCGTGCTGGTGCCCATCGCGCTGCCCGCGCCTGCCGAGGCCGCTGCCAACGCGTGGCCTCACACGATCGTCAGCGGTTTCTCGACGCCCACAGGCCAAGGGTTCTGGCTGGTCTACGCCGACGGCACGGTCGAGTCGCACGGCGATGCAGGCCACTTCGGAGACGCCTCAGGACTGGCGCTGGTTGCGCCACTCGTCGGTGGCGCGGTAACACCGTCGGGAAGCGGCTACTGGCTGGTGGCCGAAGATGGGGGAATCTTCGCCTACGGCGACGCCGCCTTCCTGGGCTCGATGGGTGGACAGCGCCTGGACGAACCGGTCTTCTCCATGACCCCGACGGCCACGGGCGCTGGTTATTGGCTGGTGGCGCGCGATGGCGGCATATTCAGCTTTGGCGACGCGCAGTTCTACGGGTCGATGGGCGGGCAGCGCCTCGACCAACCCGTCACCGGCATCACCACCAGCTCAACCGGCCGGGGCTATCGGATGGTTGCCCGCGATGGCGGCATCTTCAGCTTCGGCGACGTCGCATTCCATGGCAGCCTTCCCGGGCTGGGCCTGTCGGTGGCCGACGCGGTCGCGATGGCACCCACGCCCGGCAACGGCGGCTACTGGATCGCCCGGAGCGACGGTTCGGTGCACTCGTTCGGCAATGCCGCGGCCCTCAGTGACTTCGACTCGTTGGTTTGTGACCCGGTGGCTGCGTTGTTCTCCAACCCCAACGCTGTTGGCTACCGGCTGGTTCTGGAGTCGGGTCGGTCGGTGGCGTTCGGGAACGCTCCCGGAGGCTCGGCGCCCACTGGCGGCCCGGCAGGCGACTGCACCAGAACCATCGACGCGTGCCGTTTGAACAGCCCCTACAACGACGAGGT
>JAGQSP010000062.1 GCA_020439485.1 Acidimicrobiales bacterium
GACTACCTGCGCGACAACATGGCGCCCAACCGCAGCGCCCAGGTTCAGCGAGGCCACGTCTATGCGATCGTCGACGAGATCGACTCGATCCTCATCGACGAGGCCCGCACCCCTCTGATCATCTCTGGTCGGTTGTCCGATGCGGCCAAGCTGTACGTGACGTTCGCCGACGTCGCCCGCAACCTGATTCGCGAGGTCGACTACGAGGTCGACGAGGAGAAGCGCAACGTCGCAGTCCTCGAGCCCGGTATCGAGAAGGTCGAGCAGCGACTCGGTGTCGAGAACCTCTACGACCAGGTCTCGTCCAACCTCGTGCACCAGTTGAACGCGGCGCTGAAGGCCAAAGAGCTCTATCGCCGCGACCGCGACTACGTGATCCAGAACGGCGAGGTCAAGATCGTCGACGAGTTCACCGGTCGCATCCTCGAAGGCCGCCGGTGGTCAGAAGGCCTGCACCAGGCGGTCGAGGCCAAGGAGGGGGTGAAGATCAAAGAGGAGAACCAGACCCTCGCCACCATCACCCTGCAGAACTACTTCCGTCTCTACGAGAAGTTGTCGGGTATGACCGGCACGGCCACCACCGAGGCCGCCGAGTTCGCCAACACCTACGGCATCGATGTGGTGCCCGTACCCACGAACAAGCCGATTCAGCGCATCGACCAGGCCGATCTCATCTTCAAGACCGAAGAGGCGAAGTTCAACGCCGTTGTCGATGACATCGTCGGTCGGGTCGAGGCAGGCCAGCCGGTGTTGGTGGGCACGATCTCGGTCGAAAAGAGCGAACACCTGTCGAACCTGCTCAACAAGCGTGGTGTTCGGCACGAGGTTCTCAACGCCAAGCAACATGCTCGTGAGGCCGAGGTCGTCACCCAGGCCGGAAGGCCCGGCTCGGTCACGGTGGCCACCAACATGGCCGGCCGTGGTGTCGACATCAAGCTCGGCGGTGATCCCGAGGGCATGGCCGCCGGGCGGGTGCGAGCCGAGAACCTCGACCCCGACTCCGAAGAGGGTCAGGCGCGCTTGCACGAGCTGCTGCCCCAGTTCGCGGCCCAGTGCGCCGAAGAGGGTGAAAAGGTGCGCTCCGCAGGCGGTCTTTACGTCTTGGGCACCGAGCGCCACGAGTCGAGGCGTATCGACAACCAGCTCCGCGGCCGCTCGGGCCGCCAGGGCGACCCGGGCGAGAGCCGGTTCTACATCTCGCTTGAGGACGAGCTGATGCGCCTGTTCGCAACGGGCGCCATGAGCTGGGTGATGGATAGGGCGTTGCCCGAAGACGTTCCCATCGAGGCCAAGATGGTCACAAACGCCATCGAGCGGGCCCAGAACACCGTCGAACAGCGCAACGCCGAGATCCGCAAGAACGTCCTCAAATACGACGAGGTGATGAACGAGCAGCGCAAGGTCATCTACGCGCGCCGCGACCAGATCCTCGACGGAGCCGACCTTCGCGCCGAGGGCTTGGAATACCTCGAGGCCGCGGTCGAGGCGATGGTCGAAACGTTCTGCGTCGCCGACTACGAGGACGAGTGGGACCTCGACGGTCTGGTCACCGAGGTCACCACCATGTGGCCTACCGAGGTCACTGTCGAAGATCTGGCCAAGCTCGAACATCGCCGCGAAGTCGAAGCCTTCCTGCTCCAGGAGGGCATCGCCAACTACGAACGCCGCGAGGCCGAGTTGGGCGATAAGACCATGCGTGACGTCGAGCGCCAGGTGATGCTTCGCATCATCGATCAGCGCTGGCGTGAACACCTCTACGAGATGGACTATCT
>JAGQSP010000620.1 GCA_020439485.1 Acidimicrobiales bacterium
GGCCCCGGTGAGGTCGTCGATGGCGACGATCCGCCCCTCATCGATTGCGACGTCGCCATCGCGGCCGGGCGATCCTGTGCCGTCGACAACAAACCCGCCCCTGATGATCACGTCGAAGTTGGCCATACCCAACCGTAGCGATCACCACACCCGGGCCCGGGCCGTTAGGCGGTGTTGACGACCTTGAACGCCTCGGCCAGGCGCCCGTGGTCGAGCAGACCTTGCTCGGCCGTGGCCTCGCCCCACTCGCGCAACAGCACGGGCAGCCGATCGCCCATCTTCAGGGTCTGGCTCTTGTGGGCCCGCAACGCCTCGACCTTGCGCTCGAACACGTCGGTGATGTCGACGAAGCGATCGGCATCGAGCCCCGTCACCCACACCTCGGGAACGGTGTGAGGCTGCAGACCCTCTTCGAGCAGCTCGGGGAATGCGCGGGGGTTGCGCGAATCGGGATACACCGCCGAGATGGTGGCCTCGCCGGTGGCGAGGTGGTCGGGGTGGCTTCCGTAGATGCGGTTCCAGTTGCGCACCGCCGTCTGGGTGATGACCACATCGGGCTTGACCATGCGGATGATGCGCGAGATGTCGCGGCGCAGATTCAGGTCGGCGACCACAGCCCCATCGGGATGGCCAAGCCAGTGGAGCTCGAAGACGCCGACAAGGGCCGCGGCCTCGGTCTGTTCGCGCTGGCGAAGCTCGGCCAGCTCGTCGGCCGGGACGGTCATGTCGTCGTCGCCGGCCTCACCGCTGGTGACCAGGCAATAGACAACGTCTGAGCCCGCGGCCGTGAGAGCGGCGATGGTTCCGGCCGTGCCGAAATCGATGTCGTCTGGGTGGGCTACCACCACCAGAACCTTCTCAGGTGCCTCGAGCTCGCCCGACGCGGTGATGATGGTGCCCATCAAGCAGACGCTCCCTCGGTGGTGGTTGTGGTGGGAATCTCGACATCGAGCTCTTCACGAGCCCGAATCAGGAACTCCTCGGCGCGGCGCACCGCGTCCTGGTATCCGGCGAGGTCACCCTCGCGCAGGGCAACGTCGGCCTCGTCGAACGCCCTGGCAGCCGCGTCGAGCAGATCGGCTACCGTCTCGGCGGGGATGGTGGTTCCGGGCGGGTCCTGGCCGTCATCGGTGCCACCGCCATCGTCGGTTCCTTCGCCGCCATCGCCACTGTCTGGGATGGGTTCGAAGTCGGCCCGCCCGACATCGACCATCTCGGGGGTGAGGCCGGGAACGATCGCCGCCAGAGCCTCCTCGAAGGTCTGGCGCATGACGACCTCGTCGCCGACGCCCACGATGACCTGGTTCAGTTCGGGTACCGCGGTGCCGCCAGTGGCCTCGACGAACAGCGGGCGGACATAGAGCAGCGAGTTCTCGACCGGCACCAACAGCAGGTTGCCCGGCCGCACCGCCGAGCCGCTGGCGTTCAGCAGCGTGATGGTTTCGGAGATCTCGCGGTCGGTCAAGATGTTCGAGTTGAACTGCGCCGGACCGTCGACCTGGCTGCCCGGCGGCAACTCGAAGACCTCGAGCCGGCCGTACTTGCCCGGGTCGGAGTGAGCGACCATGAAACCGGC
>JAGQSP010000621.1 GCA_020439485.1 Acidimicrobiales bacterium
GCCTACGGTCACTTCGGTCGCAAGCCCGAGAACGGCCTGTTCCCGTGGGAGAACACCAACAAGGTCGACGAGTTGAAGGCTGCGCTCGGTCTGTAGCAGCCGTGCGCCGCCTACATTGCTTCTCGTGCAGGAGAAGCTGTTCGAGCTAGAGCCGGAAACGGACGAACCGATACAGCCCCGTCTTCCCGACGGGGCTGTGGTCGTTCGGGTTCTGATCGACGAGCCGGCCATCGACCGCGAGTTCGACTATTGGGTCGATGCCGACACCGCACCAAGCGTTCGTATCGGTTCCATCGTTCGCGTCGACCTGCGAGGTCGGCGCGTGCGCGGTTGGGTCGTCGAGCGCGGCGTCGAGCCATCGAACGACTTCGAGGTTCGCAAGGTGTCGAAGGTCTCTTCGCTGGGGCCTCCGCCGGCGCTCATCGACCTATGCCACTGGGCCGCAGGGCGATGGGTGGGCTCGACGGCGCGGTTCATGCGAACCGCGTCGCCGCCGAACAACGTGACCTCGCTGCCGCGGCGCAAGAGGTTGGCGGGGCCGCCGACGGTCACCGACGATCTCGCTCCGCGCGCGTTCGACAATCCGGTTTCGGTGATCAGAACCAGCCCCACCGACGACGACACCGCGTTTGCGCTGGCGGCCGCGGCACGCGGCCGTGCCCTGATCTTGACGCCGTCATTGGGTGCGGCCCAACACCTGGCGTTGAGGTTGCGCCGCGCCGGGGTCGAGGTGGCCCTGTGGGACCGCGACTGGGCGGCCTCGGCTGCCGGAACCGTGACGGTGGGTACGAGGGCGGCGGCCTTCGCTCCAATCGGGCCACTCGATGCGGTGCTGGTTCTGGACGAGCACGACGAGCGCTATCAAGAGGAAGCGTCGCCCACATGGAACGCCCGCGACGTTGCGTTGGAGCGCGCCAGGCGAGACGACGCCCCGTGTGCGCTGGTCTCGCCTGTGCCGTCGCTGGAGGCGCTCAGGCTGGGCACACTGGTCGAACCGTCCAGGCGCAGGCAAAGAGACGGCTGGCCCGTCGTCGACATCGTCGACAGGCGGGGCGACGACCCGGCGTTGGGCGAGTGGTGTTCGCCGGCGCTGACACGACTGGTCGTCGATGGCAGATCGGTGGCTTGTGTCTTGAACCGCAAGGGTCGGGCCCGCATCTGCGTGTGCAACCAGTGCGGCGAGCTGGCCCGAGGCGAGTCGGGATCTGCGCTGATGCTCGAGGGCGAGCGCCTGGTCGATCCGGTCACGGGTGCCCAGCGGCCGGTGGTGTGTGACGCCTGTGGTTCGACCCGGATGCGACGGCTGAAGCTGGGCACCGGGGGAGTGGCCGAAGAGTTGGCTGCGTTGACCAGACGCGAGGTGGTCGAGATAAGCGCCGATGCCCAGGACACCGCCGAACGGGTGGGCCGTTTCGATGGCGACGATCGCCGGCTCTTCGTGGGCACCGAGGCGTTGTTGCACCGAATCGAGTCGGTCGACGTCGTGGTGTTCCTCGACATCGACCAGGAGCTGTTGGCTCCCCGGTTCCGCGCCGGTGAGCAGGCGCTGGCGTTGATAGCTCGTGCCGCACGCCTGGTCGGGCCCAAATCGTTGGGCGGCAGAATCGTGGTGCAAACCCGCATGCCCGACCATCCGGTCCTCAAAGCGGCGGCTCTGGGCGACCCGGCGATTTTCACCGACGACGAGATGGAACTGCGGGCCGAGGCGCGTATGCCACCCCACACCGCCCTGGCTGCCGTGTCGGGTGAGGCGGCCGAAGAGTTCATGTCGGCCTTCCACGCCGTTGGTGGTGTCGAGGTGATAGGCAACGCCGACGGGCGCTGGTTGGTTCGGGCCCAAGACCACGACTCGCTCAGCTCGGCGCTGCGCGCCACGCCCCGCCCGTCTGGGCGTCTTCGCATCGAGATCGACCCGCAGCGTTTGTGAGCGTGCTCCGTTATCCTCGACGGCGTGTCTTACGAGATTCGTGTGTTCGGAGATCCGGTGCTGCGCACCGTTGCCGCGCCAATCGAAGACATCGACGCCAAGTTGGTGCAGATGGCGCACGACATGGTTCCTGCCATGTACGAGGCCGAAGGTCTGGGCTTGGCCGCTCCTCAGGTTGGTATCCAGAAGCGGCTCTTCGTGTACGACCTGGGTGACGGCCCGCGCTACCTGATCAACCCCCAGATCACCGAGTCTGACGGCGAGTGGGAGTACACCGAGGGTTGTTTGTCGGTGCCGGGCCTGTCGTTCGACATCGTGCGCCCCAAACAGGTTCATCTGACCGGTGTCGACCTCGACGGCAATGACGTATCCATCGAGGCCGACGAGCTGCTGGCAAGGCTGTTCCAGCACGAGCTCGACCATCTGGACGGTGTTTTGTTGCTCGACCACCTCGACAAGAAGACCCGAAAGAGTGCGCTGAAGACGTTGCGCGAGCTTCGTGAACGTTCAGAGCC
>JAGQSP010000622.1 GCA_020439485.1 Acidimicrobiales bacterium
AGGTCGTCGGGATAGGTATGGACCTCTCGCCTGAAATGCAGTCTCTGTTGACCAAGCTCGACGCTCTCGACCTGACCGAAGGGGAGCGGTCGGAGTTCGGCCGCCTACTCGGCGTCGGTACCGGCGACGAAGCCCACGAGGTCGAGGGCTTTGGCGCAATGGCTTCGCCGACCAGCCAAGGGGCCGGCCGTCGTGGCATCACGGTTCAGGGATTCAACCTCTTCGATACGTTTCCGATCCACGTCGTGGCCCCGGGATCCAAGCCCGGCTCAGGTGTCGTCGACCACAAGTCCGAAGACTGAGGAACAGGCTTCGGGCCCGAACGGTTGCAGCGCACAGCAGGACTAGCTTTGCAGCGATGAGGGCTCATCCTGCGAGGCGGTCGGTGCCCAGCGCGCCGGTGCGTGGGTTGTCGGTGATGCTGGCGCTGCTGGTGAGCCTCGCGGCCTGCGGCGACGATGGCGTCGGTGTGACCGGTGATGGTGAGCCCGAGGGAACCGTTCTCGTTTTTGCCGCCGCGTCGCTGACCGATGCCTTCGACGAGATCGAGGTGGCCTTCGAAGCTGCTCATCCGGGCGTCGATGTGATGGTGAACACTGCGGGCAGCTCGGCTCTACGAGAGCAGATTCTCGAGGGAGCGCCCGCCGACGTGTTCGCATCGGCAAACCGTCCCAACATCGAGCAGCTCATGGCGGCTGGGGAGGTGGCAGGCGAGGTCGAGGTTCTTGCCACCAACTCGCTGCAGATCGTGGTGCCCGCCGGAAACCCCGGGGGCGTGACCGGCGTGCAAGACCTGGCCAGGCCCGAGCTGCTGATCGGGTTGTGCGCTGAGGGTGTGCCGTGCGGGGACTTCGCCAGAGAGGTGCTCGCCCGCGCCGCAGTACAGGCGTCGATCGACACAAACGAGCCAGACGTCAGGGCGCTGTTGACCAAGGTTGGCGCCGACGAACTGGATGCAGGCGTCGTCTATGCCACCGACGTGATCGCGGGTGGCGAGTTGGTCGAGGGGATCGACATCCCCAGCCAGTGGAATGTCGAAGCCGACTATCCCATCGCCCGAATGGCGGGAGGGTCCAACCCGACGGCTGCCGACGCGTTCATCGAATTCGTGCTGGGGTCCGATGGCCAGCGCATCCTGGCCGGGTTCGGGTTCAGCCCGCCCTGATGCGCGCGTTCAGGGGCTGCGACGCCTGAGCGTCAACGAGCACAGACCTAGCGCAGCGATGGCCATGAGTGCTGTGATTGCGAGGTCGATGATCACCGAACCCGACACGCCCGGGTTGTCCGAGACCGCGCGTAGGGCGTCGTAGGCAAATGTCAGTGGCAGGACCTCCGACACGATCTCGAGCGGTCGGGCCATGGCATGGCGCTCGACGAACAGCCCGCACAGCAGAAACTGTGGCAGCAGGAACGCGGGCATGAACTGGATCGCCTGAAACTCTGTGTGGGCGAATGCGCTGACGAACAAGCCGAGCGCCATGCCGAGAAGCGCATTTGCGACCGCCACCGCAATTGCCAACCATGTGGGGCCGGCGATGTTCAGGCCGAGAACGGCCATGCCCACAGTGAGAACAACAGCCGTCTGGGCCATTGCGACAATTGCGAACGCCGCCGCATAGCCAACGACAAGGCCGAGTTTCGCCGTGGGCAGCGACATCAGGCGCTCGAGGGTGCCAGACCTTCTCTCGCGAAGCATCGCTATCGAGGCGACCAGAAACATCGAGACCAGCGGGAACACCCCGATGAGTGGCATGCCGACGCGCTGAAACACCAGCGGGCGGGCATCGAACGCAAAGCGGACGAGGACCAGCAGCAGGGTGGGCACCACCAACAACAGCGCAACCGTTCGATGATCGCGCCGCATCTGGCGGAGCACCCGGCTGGTGGTGGCCGTCGCAGTTGCCATCATCGATCTTCGCTTTGTCGTGCGACGAGTTTCATGAATGCGTCCTCGACATCGCTTGCGCCCGCTTCTGACACCAGCCCCGCCGGGGTGCCCGAGGCGAGGATCCGGCCTTCACGCATCAACACAAGCCGGTCGCATCTTGCGGCCTCGTCCATCACGTGGCTGGACACGACCACAGCAGCACCCGACGCCGCAATGGTGGCGAACTCGGCCCATAGCTCGGCCCGCAGGAGAGGGTCCAGGCCCACGGTTGGTTCGTCGAGAACCAGCAGCGGTGGGTTGGCGAGCAGCGCAACTGCGAGCGACACACGAGCGCGTTGACCGCCCGACAAGCGCTCGACCACCGCGTCCCGCATGTCCTCGAGGTGCACAGCGACCAGAACCTCGCTCATACGGGCAGCCGAACACCCCAACAGCGCGGCGAAATAGGACAGATTCTCGCCGACAGTCAGATCGCCGTAGACAGATGCGTCTTGAGTCATGTAGCCGATGTCGCCTCGTCGAGCCGCCGATTCGGGCGATTGACCCAGGACGAGGACCGATCCGGTCACGTTCGCCTGCACGCCCACGATGGTGCGCATCAATGTTGTCTTGCCGCACCCGCTGGGCCCAACGAGGCCGGTGACCTTTCCGCGGGGCACGGTCAGCGAGAGGCTGCGCAACACCGATCGGTCGCCGCGCCGAACGCTGACGTCGGTCAACCGGACCGCATGGTCGAGTTGTGGGGCCGTGGATGGCGGCCCGGGTTCTTCAGCGGACATTGGCAGCGCCTCGCTGTTGTCGGCCCGGCGCAACTCGTCTCTGTCGGCGAGCACCGCCGGGCGGCCACCTTGCCGTGACCAGACCTGACCTTACTGCGTGCAGGATGCTCGACAACCGGGCCTATTGTTCGGGCCGTCGCAGAGGGATGGAGAACCAGTGAACGCCGAGCAGAGCATCGATGACCACCGAGCTTGGGAAGCCCTCGCCGAGCTGTACCACCGATACCTGACGGGTTTGCTCCTGGGTATGGTCACGCGAATCGGAACCGGGCCCGCAGCCGAGGTCGTGTTCCGCACCTTCCGAAACCAGCATCTCGAAGCGTTCCTGCCCGGTCTCGAGAAGCTGGGTCTGACCGACGAGCCCGATGCGGTGGCGTGCGCCAAGTACCACGTCCTGTCCAACGCTCTGGGAGGGGTCAGGGTCGAGTGGATTCCCGAATCGGACACCAAGTCCTGGGTGCGCTATCTGCCGCCCCGGTGGGTGTTCGACGGCACCGCGGTGTGTGGAATACCCAGCGAGTTGAGTCGCGCCATGCTGCGCGGCTGGCACGGCCACAACGGCGTGTCTCTGGGCAACGACCGGCTGGGGTTTGTCGCAACCTCCCAGACCACCGACGGTCAGCCCGGCTTGGTCGGCTACTACATCGAAGAGTCCGCTCCGCTGCAACCCGAAGACCGCGTCAGGTTTCGCCCGGGCGAACGCCCGCCCGGGCCGGCCGCAGAGCTGCCCACTCCGTCGTGGGACCCGGTGCGCCTGGCGAAGGTCAACCGCAACTACGCAATGAACTACATCCACACGATCCTGCCGGCCATGACCTCGGTTCTCGGTCCGGCGGGCACCAGAAGTGTCGCCGTCGTGGTGGGCCATCAGATCGGAATGCAGTTTCATCCTGCTGTGATGGACCTTGTGGGCGCCGACGGTTCGTTCGCGGATCGGCTGGGGCGACTGCTGAGCGGCCACGGCACCCCGGCCCAGGTCGAGCGGCCGGGCGAGCACCACCGCGTTCGGCTCGATCGGTGGCGGCTGTTCGATCCTGACTCGACACACGCCGTGGTGTTCGAGGGTTGGAACGCTCTTTGGGAGGGCCTGGCCGTCATGGAAGACGTTCGTCTGGTGGTTCGTCAGAGGCTGGACCTGGGCGACCCGTGTTTCGAGTGGGAGGTCCGCCCCGAGTCTCCCGAATGAGGCTCGGTCGTCGCTGTCGACAGTCGCGGTGGGGAGGGCTACGTTGCACCATGGCCGCAAGCGAGGAAGCGTCTTTGGGTCCGCGCTTTTGGACGCTCTGGTCGGCATTCACCGCAACCAACCTGGCCGATGGTCTGAGCCTCGTCGCGCTGCCGCTGTTGGCCCTTGCCGCCACAGACGATGCTCGTCTCGTGGCGATGGTGGTGATGTTCCAGTACCTGCCATTCCTTGTCATCGGGTTGCCGGCTGGGGTGGTAATCGACCGCTTCGACCGGCGTCGCATAGCGGTCGCGGCCCAGATGGCGCGCGCCGCTGTGGTGGGCGGGCTCGGCCTGGCGTTGCTGCAGGGAAC
>JAGQSP010000623.1 GCA_020439485.1 Acidimicrobiales bacterium
CGGGCAGTGAGCTTCTCGTCGACCGCTGCAGCCTGACCGGCCAACCCGATCAGCCGGCGGACCGCCCCCGCCTGGTTCGAGACATCGAACCCGCCCACACGTGCCGTGCCGCTGTCGATCGACAGCAACGTCGTCACCATCTTGACGAGAGTTGTCTTGCCCGCCCCGTTTGGTCCGAGCAGGCCCAACACCTTGCCGGCGCCAACCTGGAACGAGACCCCGGCGACAGCGTCGACCTCCCCGAACCGCTTCGTCAACCCCTCGGCCTCGATCACCATATTGGACATAGTGTCCAGTATAACGTACGAAGTGTCTTAGCCGCGATTGATCGTCACTTCTCGACGAGGGCCGGCTCCGCCGCTGTGTCCGGGATGTGTGCGTCAGACCCGCGCCGCATTTCTGAGCTCCACAAGGCGTGGGTGACATTCAGCACTAGCCGAACGAGCTTGGGTGCCGCAGCGTTGTCAGCGAGCGATCGGAGGCGCGAGATGCAGATGAGACGCTTGGTAGCCAGTGGGGTTCTTGCGGTCGGCATGGTGGTCGCGGCTGCCTGCGGCTCCGGGGGGAACGGGGGCGCGAGCCCGGCTGACACCGCAATGGACCCGGAGCCAACGGTCGAAGATACGAAGGTCGAGCCGGTCGCGGCGGGCGTCGAACGGATCGTGGTCGATCTGGTCGGGTGCGAACAGTTCGCGCTCATTACGGCGGTCGACAGGGCGGCAGCGCGAGCGGTGGTGCCCGACGAGTTCGCGAGCGGCAATGTTCTCACTCACGTCGCCAAGCAGTGTGAGGATCTGCGTGTCGACGGCATCTCGTTTGGTGCCGGGCATTTCGACGCCCAATGGATCAGCGTGAGCCGACCGGCCGACATCGATCTCTCGGAGACGAGCTTGGGTGCCGACGTCAACTACCCGGTGCTGTTCCAGACCGACAACATGGCCTGGCAGGAGGCTCTTGCGTCGTTCGGTATTCCCGTTGATTACGCCGAAACGATGACCTTCGAGGCGACTGCCGACTCGATGGGCGGCGGCGCGAATGGCAGCACGGGTGTGCCGCCCGCGAACTACCAGTGGAGTGCTACCGGCGGCGTGCGCGAGGTGGATACGACGGGCACGGTCGCCCATCTCCTGCTCCGACGCGACGACGACGCGCTCTACGTCTACGACATCTTCTGCCCGTTGTTCTCGATCGTCGGGTCTGGGCAAGCGAGGCTCGAGCCCGAGCCCGGCTCGTTCGACTACGACGCGTTCGGCCCCGAGATCTCGGGACAGAACTACCCAGCGAGTTTGACCTGCAACGTCACGATCGAGCGTCGCGCCGACGGCCCGTGACCGGCGATATGACCGATGTTGGTTTCGGGCATGCGGTCCCGTCACCGGTCGCGGTAGAAGAACAGAGCGTTGCCGTCTGGGTCGTAGATACCGAACTCTCGGGTGCCCCAGGCGGTGTCGGCGACGGACCTGGTGGCGAACGCGTCGCCGTGTTGTCGGAAGTGGTTCAGCAGCTCGTCGGGGTCGTCGACGAGGAACCGGTACTGCACGCGTCGAGACTCTGACCAGCCCTCTTCATGATGCGCCTGCAGGTGGACCTGGACGCCGTCGCGCTCGAGCCCGGCGTAGCTCGGGGGTGAATCTGCGTCGGCAAAGACGACCTCGAAACCCAACTCGTACCGATACCAGGCAAGAGATCGGGCCATATCGCCGACCTCGATCACTGGATGAACTTCCCGAAGCCGTGCCATCTGCCGATCGTAGTTTTCTCCTCGTGCGACCGTTCGTTCGCTAGCCGCTGGATCCGTGGTCTGATGCGGGCGCGGGTGCGGTGGCGATGAGGGCGGGGACCGGAAAGCGCACGCGTCCCTTGTTGTCGACGAAGCCAGCAAGCTCTTCCTGCGCTGCGGCGAGGAGTTGTGCGTACTGATCGTCGGTGATCATGTCGGCGAGGGTCCAGCCTCGCACGTCGGTGTGAATCCAGGCTTCGAGCGAGCCGAACTGGGCCATGCCCTGGTGGAGAGTGACTTTGGCCTCCGGCAGGATCCTGTCGATAACGCTGTGGAGCTTGTCCTTGGTTCCGAGGGTGAATGGCGCCATTAGTGCGTTGGCGGCTTTATCGCCGAATAGGCGTTGGAGGAGCTCGACCATGGCGGCGTAGCCGGGGCTTTGGTCGACGCCGGCCCAGGTGGCGATCGTGATAGCGCCGCCGGGTCTGGCGACTCGGGCCATCTCGCGCACGCCAGCCTCCTGGTCGGCGAAGAACATCAGCGCGAATTGGCTGACCACCCGATCGAAGCAGTGATCAGGAAGCGGCAGGTGCTCGGCTGGGCCGTGTCGCCAGGTCACCGGTTCGGGGGCCTTGCGGGCAACGCTGAGCATCCCGTCGTTGATGTCGATGCCGGTGACCGATCCAGAGCC
>JAGQSP010000624.1 GCA_020439485.1 Acidimicrobiales bacterium
GTGAGGTATCGCCATCAGCCAGTTGACCAGCGGACGCCATCTGGCGATTTGCAGCGGTGCTTCTAGCTCGAATGTTGCCGGATAGTTCATGGTGCCCCCAGGTGGATGTGACTACATGGTCGTGCCTGGAAGTTACTCCAGAGTTAACGGACAATGCCGCAGAGATGGATGGCACCGGGCTGTTCGGGGCCTTTTGGGCTAGGTTCTCCGCCTTGCCGCAGACTCCGCCCGCCGATCGCCTCGCAGCGAACCTACGTCTCATCGCGCTGCACGAGATGGTCGTCAGGGCCAACCCGTGGACAGCGGTGTTCGTGCTGTTCACGAGGTCGCGTTTCGACCTCGACGGAGCCGTGCAGCTTGCGGGCATCTACTACCTGTTCGTCGTGCTGTTCGAGGTTCCGAGCGGTTGGATGAGCGACCGCATCGGCAGGGTGCCGACCATCCGCATTGCGGCCGTCGCTTGGTTGGGGTCGTTCACCTGCTTCGCCGTTGGCGATGACCGGTTCGGCGTCATCGTGGCCGGCCAGGCGTTGTTGGCCGCCGGATACGCGTGCTTGTCGGGCACCGACGTCACCTTCCATTTCGACACCCTCGAGGCGCTGGGTCGAGCCACTGAGTACGCAGATCGCCAGGCCAGGGTCGTCTCCAGAGGAATGGTGGTCGGCGCCACGGGCTTGCTCGCCGGCGGCCTGGTGGGCCTTGTCGACGTTCGGCTGGCTTTCGTGTTGTCGTTGAGCCTGGCGCTGGCCCAGACGGCCATCAGCTTTCGGTTCGTCGAGGCGCCTCACGGCGACCGGGCCGACGACATCATGCGTCAGGTGGGTACGTGCGTCGGCTACCTCCGCAGCGCGCCGATTGCATGGATCTTCGGCTATGGCGTGGCGATGGTGGTGCTGGAGCATGTTGCCTTCGAGATGCTGCAGCCGTGGCTGACCGAGGCGCTGGGTCGCTCGCCGAACGACCTGGGCGTGGCTCCACTCTTGTCTGGTGCAACTCTGGCCGTCATGACCTTGGTGGGCGCGGCCGCGGCCCGATCCAGCGCGGTCCTGGGCCGGGCGCTGGGCGTCAGGTTCGCTCTGGTGGCGCTGGGTGCCCTGTCGGCGTGCATCGCCACGCTCATGGCCGCGTCCACGGGTCTGTGGGTGTTGGCACTGATTGCCTTCAGATCGGTACAGGGTGCTGCGGCACCTGTGCTCATCAGCGCGTATGTCGCACCACGTATCGAACAGAGGCATCGGGCCACGTTCTTGAGTCTCGACTCGCTCGCTGGTCGGCTCACCTACGGCGCCTTGCTGTTGATGCTGTCGGTCGATGTCGGCGACGACGTGTCGAGGGTTCTGTGGAGGTTGTCGGCGGTCTCCTGGACGCTGGTCGCCTTGACGTTGTTGTCGGCGATGTGGGTGCGTCGAAGACACGGTGCGGCAGGGCTCGACGACGGTCGGACGATGCAGTAGCCGTCGCCGGCACCGCGTAACGTTGCCACGGTGACAAACCCTGTTGAACAGGCCGACAACCGGTCGCGCATCTTCTACGGATGGTGGATCGTCGGCGCCTTGTTCATCGTGCTGGTGACCACGGCTGGTCTGGGCTTCTACAACGCCTCGGTCATTCTCTCCGCAGCCGAAAAGGAGCTTGGCCTGTCGACCACCGTGGTCTCGGCGGCCACGGCGATGTTCTTCGGCGTCAGCGGCATCACCGGCTACACCCTGGCCAAGCGGATGGACCAGGTCGACATCCGACTGTTCTATCTGGCCGGCGGCATCATGGGCGCCCTGACCCTGTTCGGCCTCAAGTGGGTGCACAGCGGCCCGGCCTTGTTCTTGTTCTTCATCGTTTTTGGTGTGTCGTTCGCCATCGCCGGCCTGGTGCCGTCGACAACGCTGGTCGCCCGCTGGTTCGAAAAGAACCGCTCGGTGGCGTTGTCGGTGTCGTCAACGGGTCTCAGCGTTGGCGGTATTGCGATCACACCGTTTGTCGGACGGGCGCTGGAAGATCACCAGCTCGCCGACGTCGGGCCGTGGCTGGCCTTGGCGTGGATCATCGGGGTCGTGCCGATCACGTGGCTGGTGCTGCGTTCGTGGCCCGCCGACAAGGGCATGAAACCCGACGGCGAGATGCTGGCCGTCGACGAGAAGGTCGACCTGTCGAAGGTGCC
>JAGQSP010000625.1 GCA_020439485.1 Acidimicrobiales bacterium
CCTCGCACTCGCCTCGGCCGTCTTGTTGACGCTGGTCAACATGTTGGTGTTTCTGGCCTACGGAACCACCGGCTCGGTGGGTCGGGCGTTGGGCGCCGGCGACGAGGCCGCCGCAGCAAGGCTCGGACTGCAATCCATGTGGCTCGGGTTGGCACTGGGAGCAGTGCTAGGCGCCGCCCTCTACGCAGTCGCAGATCCGCTTCTGCGCAGCTTCGACGCCAGCGACGAGGTCGTCGGACACGCGTCGACGTATCTCAAGATCAGCTGCGCGGGCGTGCCCGCCTTGCTGGCGTCGCTGGCCGGCACCGGTTATCTCAGGGGCCTTCAGGACACCAAGACTCCACTTGTTGTGGCGGTATCGACCGCAGCCGCCAATGCCGTCATCGAGATCTGGCTGGTGTTCGGACTCGACATGGGAATCGCCGGTTCGGCCTGGTCGACCGTCATCGCAGAAACCATCGCGGCGGTCATCTACACGGTCATGGTCCTGCGCTCGGTTCGCCACTTCAACATCGGTTGGCGGCCGTCACCCAGCGCCATGCGCGTCGCCGGTCGCGGCGGGCTCAGCCTGGTGGCCCGAACGGCTGCCCTGAGGGGGGCCTTCCTGTTCGCCGTGGTGGTGGCAGCGTCGAAGGGCACCACAGCACTGGCCGCTCACGAGATAGCTGTTCAGGTTTGGATGACCTTGGCCTTGGCACTCGACGCCATAGCCATAGCGGGCCAGGCGCTGGTGGCGAGGCTGCTAGGGGCCGGCGATGCTCCAGCCGCCCGAGCAGCATCGGCTCGGATGATCGAGCTGGCGGTGGCCTTCGGGCTGTTTGCCGGAGCCGCCATCGCCCTGTCCTCGGGCCCGTTGGCTCGGGTGTTCACCGAAGACACCGCCGTAATCGAGTTGACGGCCTTCCTGTTGCTGCACGTCGCGGTCATGCAGCCCATCGGAGGGCACGTCTTCGCACTCGACGGCATCCTCATCGGCGCCTCCGACCTGGCCTTCCTGGCCAAAGCGATGTGGGCCTCCACAGCAGTGTTCGCAGTCGCGGCCGCAATCGTATGGAGCGCCGGTCTCGGCATCGGCTGGCTTTGGGCGTCGCTGACCCTGTTCATGGTGGTCAGGGCCGCGACTCTGCACCTGCGCTATCGCACAGACCTGTGGTTGGTCACCGGCGCAACCAAATAGCGACCCCGAAGTCCTACATCCGCCCTAGATCAATTGGGGCGGAAGTCCTACATCCGCCCGTCTATTTGGTCGACCCCCTACTCTGACCGTTGCGCACGCTAGACGGGGAGGACCCGTAAATGACCGCAATCACCTGCATCGAGGGCATTGGCCCGAAGTATCAGAAGAAGCTCGCCGAGAACGGCATCCGCTCTTGCGAGAAGCTGCTCGAGGCAGGGGCGACCCGCAAAGGACGCAAGGAACTCGCCGAAGCTTGTGGCATCGACGAAAAGCGCGTCCTCGGCTGGGTCAACCGAGCCGATCTGTTCCGTGTACGTGGTGTCTCGACCCAATACAGCGACCTGCTGGAAGCCGCCGGCGTCGACACGTTGAAAGAACTTCGCCGACGCCGCGCCGACAACCTCGCAGAGGCCATGACCGCCGCCAACGCTCGCCGCAAGAACAAGCTGGTTCGCCAGGTTCCCGTCGAGTCACAGGTGCAGCGCTGGATCGATCACGCCAAGGAACTCGACCCAGTCGTCAAGTACTGAGCGATCCACAACTCAAACGTTCAGCAACGGCGGGTCGACC
>JAGQSP010000626.1:0-2040 GCA_020439485.1 Acidimicrobiales bacterium
TCGAACGCGGCGAAGACCTCTAGCATCCGGTCGGCCTCGCGCTGGTCGTAGTCCAACCAGCCGAAGAATGAGGCGACTTCACTTCCCAATGGATGTCTCCTTGCGCCACTTGGGCACGCCGTCAGTTGGTCTTGGTGTTCGGCATGAGGTAGTGGGGGCCGTAGAAGCCCACGTGAATCTTCCCGGTGACCCCACGAGTGTCGTCGTGGAAGTAGAGGCGTGGGATGTTCTTGCCGCCACCTTCCTGAATCTTGAGGTGCCAGAGCATCTGCATCCGCCCGCTTGCGTCGACCTCGGGCGAAATCGGCAGCACTCGATGCTCGCCGAGGCCTCCCGACTTCACGGTTGTCGATTCTGAGTACGCCACCTTGTGATGCGAAAAGCCGCCGGTTCGAGTGCACCAGATCCTGAAGTTCGCCTCGTCCGATCCCGCTGCGACCGCCTGCGCGAAGGTGTTGAGCGCCTTGAGGCCCTGCCAAGTCGTGTAACCCCAGGTGCTGGCCTTCAGCGCTTCGTCCAACTCGTCAACGTGCTGTTCCGCGTCCGGATGGATCTCCAAGAACGGCAGCCGCTCGCGGGCAAGTCGGACAGCCGTCGACGGCGTCAGATCGCCGGGGTCGGGATCTACTTCTTCATCGGGGCCTGCCGTCTCATCACCCGACACGTGCAGCGTCATCTCACGGATGGTGCGCTGAAGGGCTGCGTTGAAGCGGTCTCGGTCGACCAACTCCGCGACGTCGTCGAGGTGCTCGCCTTCCAAATCGGCGACCCGCTGCCGGTATCGGTCGCGGTCTGCCGTCAGCTCCCTCTGTATCTCGTCGCGCTGGCTGTCGGCCACGACGAGGAGTTCCCGCAACTCGTTGATCTCGGCTCGCAGAGCGTCACTGTCGTCAGCGTTGACGTTCCGTTCGCGAGCGATCTCAGACACACGCTGAGCGATCTCTGCCTCACTCGGCCGCATGACCAGCGAGCGCATCGCCTCCCACTGCAGAGGCGGATCCGGCCACTGCTGGGTCGAGGCAAGACGTGCCGCCATCAGCTGGCCTGCCCGTCGGGGCGACCGGTCGAACGAGTACACAGGAAAGAACCGATGTTGCAGCGCATTGGCCCCGTCGGCGAGATCAACGCCGGGCTGGTACAGGCGAACCGCCCCGCCATAGACGCGGAACCCCTCGCTGAGATGCCCGTTGAACTCCGTGCAGGCATCTGGGGACAAGACGTACACGGAGGCGATCCCCGCCAGAGTGCGTGCGGCCAGCGATGCTCGCTCATGGTTCACACCGACGGAGACCTGGGCGTCGGGCGAGAACACGGCGATCGGCATGTCCCGTTCTGGGTCGAGAACGATCGCAGCAACCCCTGCGCCAGCTTCCACGCCGACGGCTGGGATCGGCTCGACCGACAATGGCACCGTGCCCCGCACAGGGTCACCCGGCTCTTCCAGGATCTGCCGCACAAGCCGTGGCGCTGCCAACGGGATGCGGTCTTCCGGAGTCGTCTCACAGTCGAGGTCGACCCAGTACGTTCCACCGAGATCGGGCCGATAGAAGGCAGTGGCCGTGGTGGTCCACACTCGGCCTGCCTCGGCATCCTCGCTCAGGCTCACGCGGAGGACCTGGCCGAACTCGGCATCACCGCGTCGGACGTCCACCCGCTTGCCGTCGAACACGGCCGTACCTCGAACGGGCAGGTCCTCGGGCTCGATCCCCTTTGACTGGCACCAGGCCCGGAACTCGTCGTCGAGTACGCGCACCGCATGGTGCTCCGCGTCGGTCCAGATCGCTCGATACACCAATGTCACGTCGCACCCCCCTGGTCACCACCCGGTCCATCAATTCGCTCAACACCCGCTTCGACCAGCGAGTCGAGAAGGGGAACCACCCGTGCCCGTACGACGGCGGCAACCTCCTCGGCCCGCGCATCGTCAAGTCCTATCCCGTCGCGCAAGCGTTCGATGATGTCGTCGCAGAGTTGCGTCTCCAGGACTAGGCGTTCCGCTCGCGCCTCCTGCTCCTTGAGCTCGGCCTCCTTGGACCGGAC
>JAGQSP010000626.1:2160-5551 GCA_020439485.1 Acidimicrobiales bacterium
TCGTGACCGCGTCGGCGATCAGTTGGATGTCGGCCGGAGAGGCGACCGAAAGGCTGTGCACCACGGCGGGTGCGGCGTAGCGCTCGTCCGAAGTCTGTTGCAGCTCCCGATTCACCAGGCTTCGAAGCTCATCGACCAGCTCGAAGAGGAGATACATCCTGCGACCGAGCTGGTCCGTGGTGGCGCCGCGATCGTCGTCTTCGCTGATCAGCCGTATCTGAAGCAGCTCGGTGGGTAGTGGTTCGGCGTCGGTGAGTTCGGCGAGCGAGTGCAGGAAGCCAAACTGGACTTCGATTATGGCCGGCGACGTCTCGACATCGACCTCAACGATCCGGCCCTCGACCTCTCGCCCAGACTCGAGGAAGCGCATGGTCACCAAGTCAGTTGCGTGGATCTTCGCCCTCTTCAGCGCGGCCGTGTACTCGGAGTCCACGAGTCGGATGAGAGCGCCGGTCTCGCTGATGCTGTCAACTGTTGCGGGGACCGACCAGAAGCGTCCGGGCTTGACGATGAGCAGCTGGACCCCCTCGGACTGGCCTCCCTCGAAGCGGTAGCGCGGGTTGGCGCCGAGGTCCTCGTATCTCGATGCGGCGCGTGCCACATCGAAGCGGTTGATCGAGATGTAGTGGTCGAAGCCGGCGTTCGTGAGGTTGCGGTAGTGCTGGAGCATCCGATCGGACACCGGCCCGTACCCCGCCAACCCGAGCGCGTCGTTGAGGTCGTCGAGCGACACCTCGCCACCCTCGCGTCGGTAGATGGAATAGCCGGCTCGTGCGGCTCTCGGCGTCGCGTTCTTCTTCGTCACCACAAGCTCCTCCCGCCCCGGCTCGCCACACTCACGTCACGGCTCGAACTCGTTGGCCTTTGCCTGGAGCTGGCCCGCGTTCTCGCGCACGACTCGGACGGTTCGCTCGTCGAAAGCCGGCCCAGATGCATTGACTTCGAGCGTCAGCGACACGCTCGATCCTTCGACCGCTGCGAGGTGGTCCGCGACGTTGCGCAGAATGTCCTCCAGCTGTTTGATCGATCGAGCACCGGACAGGTCGAAGCGGGCGTAGTACTTGGTCGGGTCATCCTTCCCAGGCTTGGCGGGAGGCTGGCGGTCGCCGCCCGGGCCGCCCGGGTCGCCGACTCCGCTACCGCCCGACGCTCCATTCGACGCCGGACTCTCAGCGGCGGCCGAGTCGGCAGCGAACTGCACCGCCGCTGGGCTGGGGTGTACCAGGAACCCGCCTGGCCGCGCCATCACCTGCTCGCCGGCGCGCATTCCCACCCAACGGTCGCCATCGAATCCGTCGGCGTACGCGAACGTCTCCTGTTGCCAATTCAGTTTCGCTACGCCATCAGCAATCGCGTGATTCAGCACTTCGACGTTGGCAAGCCGCGGCAAGTAGGGGAACTGGCAGTACGCCTTCCACAACGTCTCGACACTGACGTCCTGCCGGTCGCTCCACAGCGGGATGCGGTCGAGATCCATTCGGACCCGCGTGCCGCCGTAGCGGGTGATCAGCCGCTCCTCACTCTCGAGCTTCTTGGCGATCCGTTCGGGCAGGCTGCCCGTGCCCGACGGCTTCGTCTGGTGCCAGATGATCTCCTTGGTGCCCGGCGCTTGCTCCGGAACGAGCACGTGCTGGAACGTCTCGAACACCCTCTGCTTCACGGTGTCGTCCGTCTCGGCGACTTTCGTGTTGGCCTGCTTGAGGTCGTTCGGCGTCAGCTGTAGCAGTTCCTGGTCCCCCACGATCGACTTCCAGGCGAGATGCAGCCGCACCCCATGACGGAGCTCTTGCAGGCGGGCCTCCGCTGGCGCGCAGAACACCAGCATGTTGCGGTTCATTCGGGGTCCGGCATTTCGTTGGGCGAGTATCTGCTCTGCCAGCGTCAGCGCGGGCGTACCGGTTGCGTTCGGCACATGGTGATGCGTCAGCGGAAGAAGAACGAGGTGCACCCCGTCATCGTCGTCAGTGATGTCGCCCGGGCCGTCGGGGAAGGCATGAACTGCGGCGAACGGGCCACGCTCCTTCACTGACTGCAGCCGGCGCTTGACCTCGTCGTCGGCCATGTGCTCGGTGATGTTCGAGTTGGCCCTGTCGGCGGCAAGCCGCGTGATGTTGGCCTTGAGGGAGTACCAGTATTGGTGCCCATCGACGTAGAGGAAGGTCGCAGCATTCGACAAGTGGCGAAGGGCGTCGGCGAAGGTACCCGGCGCCTCGCCTGGTTGAGCGGTGCCGAGTGTGACCGTCTTGATGTCGATGCCGCGACGGCCCTCCTCCCGAGGAGCAGACGCGAGGTACACCGCCCGGGCGACTCTGCGGGCCGCGGAGTACCGGCCGAGGTTCTTGTGTTCTCCATCCAAACGCAACGGCAAAGAGTTACCGCCGTCGATGTCGGAGCGAATGACGGGGTCCCAGCCATCCTCGAGGTACTTGGTCAGCTCAGATGCAACCCGCTGGTCGTCCATCGGGATGGTGCCCGGCATGATCACGAGATTCTGGTCACCGCGCTGCCACAGCACGGAGATCACGGTGGCCATCAACCGGAGCACACCGCGAGTTCGCTGGAACCGATCCAAGGTCGACCAGTCCTTGTACAGCCGGTCGAACAGCTCTGGGTGAATCGGGTATGACAACTCCATCCGCCGGCGGTACTCGGCCTCGCGAACTTCAGAGGGGAAGTCCGCCTTGAACTTGTCGTCCCTGTAGTAGTCGCAGAACGCCTTGATCACACCGTCGCGCTTGCGGGCCGCATCGGGTGACATCGGCTCGAACAGGCGGCGTCGAACGATCTCGAAGCTCTCGTCGTCCTCAGCCGGTTTCCACTGGGCCGACTTCCGCCGAACCACATTCCGAAGCCGAGCCAACGCATCCTGACCCTTGTCGCCGCCCACCTCGATGTCGCTTGCGGGGATCGACACGAGCACGACGACATTCGGGACGGCGGCCGCCGCCTCCGTGAGCGCCTGGGCGAAGGTGAACTGTGTGTCGAAGTGGCCTCCAACAAGCACCGGCTCGTTGTCCTTCGAGGGCAACTGCCGGGCATATGCCACCCACTCATCGATCAGCACCACCGACGGGCCTGCCAGCTTGAACAGGTCGATGAGCTTGTTGCCCGGGTTGGAGCCTGACCGGTCTTCCGCCTCCACCAAGCGATAGCCGGCGGCACCAGCCAACTGATAGGCGATCTCACCCCACAGCGTGTGCACCTCCACGCCAGGTTCCTTCACCGATGGCGACGCGGGGGACAACCACTGCCCCACCACCACCGCTCTCGCAACCCTCGGGGGCAACTCGAGGCCTTGCGCCGCTAGCAAGTCGCCGACTCCGGGCAGGTCTCCGGCGGCAACTCCGGACGCCAGGTGAAAGAGCGCGATCATCGAGTGGGTCTTGCCGCC
>JAGQSP010000627.1 GCA_020439485.1 Acidimicrobiales bacterium
CGGGCACGAACCCGCGTACATGGCGAACCTTCGCCGCCTCTATGGCACCGATCGCCTCAGCGACCAGCAATGGGCCGAGATCGCCGCGACCTACCACGGAATGGTCTCGCGCTTCGACTCGCACCTCGGCCGGATCGTCGACGCGGTCGGCGACGCCCTGAGCAACACGGTCGTGGTGGTGTTCAGTGACCACGGCGAGTACCTGGGCGACTACGACCTGATCGAGAAGTGGCCTTCGGGAATGCACGATTGTCTAGCCCGAGATCCGCTGGTGATGGCCGGCCCGGGAATACCCCAGGGCCGCACCGTCGACGACATGGTCGAGCTGATCGACATCGTGCCAACGATCTACGAGCTGGCCGGGGTCGAGCCCGACTACTCACACTTCGGCCGCAGCCTTTTGCCGGTACTGGCAGACCCCGACGTCGGCCATCGGCAGTTCGCTTTCACCGAGGGAGGTTTCCTGGTCGAAGAAGAGCCCCTCTTGGAGAGGCCGGCGTTTCCCTACGACCTGAAAGGGCAGGCACAGCACGAGAGCCCGCACGATGTCGGCAAGGCGGTGTGCATCAGGTCCAGGGAGTGGACCTATGTGTGGCGCCTGTACGAGCCGCCCGAGCTGTACGACAGAACCAACGATCCCGACGAGCTGCACAATCTCGCCGGGCTGGCCCAGCACGCTGAGGTCGAGGCCGAGCTGCTGGCCCAGCTGATGCGCTGGCTGGTGGCCACCGGCGACGTGTTGCCATGGCAAGCCGATCCCCGGTTCCCGCGCGTCGATTTGCCGACGCCGGGGTCTGGAATGGTCAGCTAGCCGGGCGTTCCAGCGTCGCTCAGTGCCAAGTCGCCGGCGGTCACGATGTCTTCGACCGCCGATTGCAGAGCCGAAGCGATGTCGGCTGCCAGCACTGCGATTGCGTCGTCGACACCGGCGCGGGCCGACACCACCCCGGGCTCGGCACGTCCGAAGGTCGCTCCGGCCTTGCGGAACAGCGCCCGCGATCCACGATTCTCGGCCAGGAAGATTCCGGTGATCGTGTCGATGCCCGCCGACTTGGCCGCCACCGCGATGGCGCCGACCATCAAGGTGCCCACGCCGCGTCCGCGCCAGGCCTCGTCGGTGGCAAACGCGATTTCGGCCTCGTCGTGGTCGTCCTTGTCTCGTATGTAGCGGACGATGCCAACGCCGGTGCCGTCGGCGTTGACGCAAACCCACGCGAAGTGATCGACGAAGTCGATGTCGACCAGATAGTCGAGGACCTTTTCGCTGGGTTGGGCCGGGGTGAAGAACCTCAGCAGCAGAGTCTGCGCAGAAGCTTCGCGAACGGCCTTGTGGTGCATCTCTCGGTCGGTCGGCAACAGCGGCCGCAGCCACACCGATGTTCCGTCCTTGAGCTGGGCCTGAACTGGGCGAAGGTTCTGTGCGAAGCGCCTGCTGACCAGGTCCTGAATCCGCTCGTGCAGTTCGCGGTTGGCCAGCATCGCCTCGAAGGCGTCGGCGTCTCCGGTCAGAACGTCGAGGTCGGTCTCGGCGACAACGGTTGAAGATCGGCGGCCGGTCAGCAGCCCGAGCTCGCCGACAATGTCGCCACGCTGCAGGGTTGCGACCTCACGTCGGGTGTCACCAGCCTCTACCTCGACTCGAGCTCGACCCCCCAAGACGATCGCGAAGAAGTCTGCGGGGTCGTCGGTCGACATCAAGG
>JAGQSP010000628.1 GCA_020439485.1 Acidimicrobiales bacterium
CGTGCTGTCGCTCGGGGTGCGGGCCAGACGCATCGACGTGATCCACGCCATCGGCAACCCGGCCAAGCTGCGCCACATCACCCGCTGACCGACGACCAGAAGCAGTCGGAGATCGACACTCAGTTGTCTCACCGGCGCCAGAGCCCGCGTTGCCTGGCACCACCTCCAATGACACATACGTGCCATTCGACGAACCGCTAGAGGTCACGACACGCCCGCCCTCCACGACGCACGCTCATGGCGAGAGGCCAATGAGCGCCGAAACGAAGGAGGATCACGATGAGCACACTTTCGAACCTTGTGGTCGGGGTAGACGGGTCGCCAGAGTCGCGGCGAGCGCTCCAATGGACGGTCGCTCATGCCCAAGCGGATTCGCTCACGCTTGTACATGGATTCTCTCCCGGGATCGAACTGCTGGCCGCGGCCGCGCAGATCGGACTCGATTCGTCAAGGGCGGCCGCCGGCAAGCTGCTGGATGGCGAGTGGTCAGAACCGGCAAGACATGCCGGGATGGAAGTCAGCACCGAGCTGATCGATGACGACGCGGCCCGCGCTCTCAGCCTGATCGCCGACAAGGTGCGGGCTGACGGTATCGTCGTGGGCCAGCGAGGCCACACCCGTTGGAGCCAGCGTCAGGTTGGCGACGTTGCCGCCAAGCTACTGCACCGCTCCGATGTGCCCGTGATCGTCGTTGGCGAGGACGCCCCAATCGCCGAACAGGCGGGGCCGGTCGTCGTGGCTGTCAACCGTCCCACCACCCCGATGAACCCCGAGCTCAAATGGGCGATCCGTTTCGCCCGCGAGCGGTCGACGCCCTTGGTGCTCGCGGCCGCTCTGGAGCCCATCTCGTTCATCGATTCCGAGTTCGAGTGGACGATGGACGACGTCCGCGGGGCGCTGCGAACCCAGATGGACGCTCTGGTCCAGTCGATCAGATCAGCGGCACCCGACCTGGACGTCAAGTCGAAGGTCAGGGACGGGGTTGCGGCCGACACCATCGCTGCCATCACCAAAGGAGTCGACGCTTCGCTGGTCGTCATCGGCTCACACCACCCTGGCCCAGTCGCCGGCTTCTTCGGTGCCTCGGTCGCCCGGCACCTGCCTACCCTGGTGACCTGCCCCACGGTCGCTGTGCCGTGGATCGAGGACGGTGTGAACACGGCCGAGGCCGCCTGATGGTCTCGACCGCCAGAGCAACCGTCGCGGGTTCACCGCGCAAAAGCGTCTCACCGCTCGGCACGACCTTGTTCTTGGCGTCCGACGCGATGATCTTCGCCGCCTTCTTCGGGGCCTACTACCTGCTGAGAGCATCGAATCAGCCATGGCCGCCTGCCAGCGTTCACCTCGATCTGGCGAGGGCGAGCCTGGCAACGACAGCACTGCTCGCCTCGTCGGCGGCTCTGGTGGCCTCCGAACGTGCGGCCGAACGCGACAACCGTCCGGCCGCATTGCGGTGGAACATGGCTGCCGTAGCGCTCGGAGGTGCATTTCTCGTCAACCAATTGCTCGAATACTCGACCCTCTCGTTTCGGATCGCCACACACGTCTACGGCTCGGCCTATTGGGGGCTGACCGGACTGCACACGCTCCACGTCGCCGCCGGCCTCGTCGCCCTTTTGGTGTTGGGCATGCGGTCTAGCCACTTTGCCGAAACCGGCCGACGGGATCCGTGGGCGTGGGGCATCTCCGCCTATTGGCACCTGGTCGACGCGGTCTGGTTAGTCGTGTTCACCACCATCTGGATCCTCCGATGACCAGCCGTCACACGGTGCGGGCGGTGGCGCTCGTCGCCGTGGTCGCGACGGCCGTCTTGTACTCGATGCGGCCGGCCGCCGCCGAGGCCGATGCTGATCCCGGATCGAACAGGCCAACCGTCGACGCAGTTCAGCTCTACGAAACCCGTTGCTCGAGTTGCCATGGCATGAACGGGGAGGGAGTCGCCGACAGAGGCCCATCGATCGTCAACGAAGGCGAGGCGGCTGTCGACTTCGTATTGCGTACCGGCCGGATGCCCCTCGCCTCGCCAGAAAACGAGGCGACACGTGGACCGGTCCGGTTCACCGACAACGAGATCGTCGCGATCGTGTCGCTGATCGGGTCCTGGGGTAGCGGCCCAACCATCCCGATCATCGACACCGCTAGCGCGGATCTCGTCGATGGCGGAGATCTGTATCGATTGAACTGCGCGGCGTGCCATGTCGCGTCGGGCGCAGGAGCGGTGATCGGGGGCGCGAGGCGGGCACCGTCGCTGATGCAAGCAACACCCGAACAGGTCGCCGAGGCCATTCTGGTCGGGCCTGGAGCAATGCCTGTGTTCGGGGAACTCTCGAACGAAGACCTCAACGATCTCGCCGCCTACGTAGAGGAACTCCAGCGCCAGGGAACAACCGACATCGACGCTGTCGGTGGTGTCGGTCCGGTCGCCGAAGGGCTGGCCGGATGGCTGCTCGCACTGGTGCCGTTGGTCGGTATCACCTTCTGGATCTCCCACCGTCCCAGCCCGAAGCCGGTCGACGAGGGCGGGCCATCGTGACCGGCGGCCACGACCGCACGTGCGTCCACGAACGCCTGACGGTGGCAGCGCTGGTCGTCTCGCTAATTTCGGCATTGGCGGCGATCGCCGCTGTACTGGCCGACGCGAGCGCACGAACGTTTGGCATCGCGGTCGCCGCCGCCCTTGGCGCGATTGGTGCTGCGTTGGTCTGGTGGTCAAAGTCGCTCGGTCTCGATGAAGACGTGGTGCAAGAACGCGACCCACTGTCGCTGACCGCCGACGACATCGACGATCTGTCTGCGGAGATCGACGCGACCCGGGCCACGATCGGCCGCCGGCCACTGCTGGGCATGCTTCTGGGTGGTGCTGTGGGCGCCTTGGCGATAGCGGTGCTGCCACCTGTTGGGGCCCTCGGACGGCGTGCGACCGGAAACCGCAAGCACACGTCATGGGCGAAAGGCCGGCGGCTCGTCACATCCGAGGGGGTTGCCATCAAGGCCGACGCCGACCGCTTTGACCAACTCGCGACCGTGTTTCCCGAAGGCCACCCTGCCGCAGACGACTCGCAGGTCGTGCTGCTGCCGGTACCCGGCGATTCGATTAGCCGCCAGACGATCGAGGCCGGGTCGGTAGACGGTTGGATCGCGTATTCGAAGATATGCACCCATCTCGGATGCTCGGTCGGGCTGTTCGGTATCGATACCAGAGAGCCCCAGACGGTGCGCCAGCTGGTGTGTCCATGTCACCAGTCGGTGTTCGACCCGCTCGACGGAGCCCGGCCGGTTGGCGGCCCGGCACCCAGACCCCTACCCCAGCTGCCACTCGAGATCGACGATCAGGGCTACCTGGTCGCTGCCGGGGATTTCGATCGCCCGGTAGGCCCAGCGACTTGGAACGAAGCATGAAGGCACCTTCGCCGCGCGTTGGAATCGAGGCGGTGGCGGGACGCCTCGGCGCCGGCAGAGCGCTGTCCAGCGTCACGCACAAGGTGTTTCCAACGCACAGGTCGTTCCTGTGGGGTGAGCTTGCCCTTTATAGCTTTGTGGTGCTGCTCGTCACCGGCGTGTACCTGACCTTCTTCTTTGAGGCTTCACAGGAAGTCACGACCTACACCGGCTCCTACGAACCGCTGAACGGTCGCGAGGTGTCTCTGGCCTACGACTCTGTCATGCGAACCCAGTTCGACACTCGCGCCGGCGCCCTGATCCGCCAGACGCACCACTGGGCGGCAATAACGTTCGTCGCAGCGATAGTGCTCCACCTGGCCCGCATCTATTTCACCGGGGCCTTCCGCAAGCCGCGCGAGATCAACTGGCTCGTAGGTTCGGGCCTCCTGGTCTTGGCGTTGGGCGCTGGGTTCACCGGCTACTCGTTGCCCGATGATCTCCTCTCGGGCACGGGGCTTCGGATCGCCAACGGCATCATCCTGTCGATCCCGGTTATCGGCGAATGGCTGGCCGACATGATCTTCGGCGGCGAGTGGCCAGGAGCGGGAATAATCGGACGCCTCTACCCGGTGCACATCATGTTGATTCCGGCTCTGATCATCGGCCTGCTGAGTGTGCACCTCGCCATCGTGTGGCGCCAGAAACACACCCAGTTCCCCGGCGAGGGACGAACCGAACACAATGTCGTCGGTCAGCGGGTTTGGCCCGGGTTCGCCATGAAGTCGATCGGACTGTTGTTCCTGACCGCCGCGGTCATCACCGCCATGGGTGCGGTGTTCACCGTCAACGCAGTATGGCTCTACGGGCCATACGAGCCTGCGGCGGCCACGTCGTTCGCTCAGCCCGACTGGTACATCGGATTTCTCGAGGGCACGGTCCGGCTATTCCCGAACTGGGAACCCCACATCGGCGGCCACATGCTGCCGAACCCGTTCTACGCCGCCGTCCTTCTACCGGGCATCATCTTCACCACCCTGTTCATGGTGCCCTTCATCGAACGCCGCGTCACGGGTGACAGGGCCGAGCACCACCTGCTGGACCGCCCCCGAGATGCTCCGGTACGTACCAGCCTTGGTGTCGCCGCCCTGAGTCTCATGGCGCTGTTGTTCGTCGGCGGCGCCCAAGACATCGTCGCCGAGACCTCTGGGATACCGGTCGGAAGGGTCACGACCATCCTCCAGATCTCGCTTCTGGTAGTGCCAGCGATCTCGGGTTGGACCACCTGGCGAATCTGCAAAGCGTTGACGGGCGTGCCCGAATCGAGTCCTCAGCGATGAAGAACATGCCGACACCGATCACCGAGCAGGCCAAGGCGATGGCGGGGCTTTGGACGACGTTTGCGTCGATAGCCATAGGCGTGTTCGCCCTCGTGATTGCGCTGCTGGTTTTCACAGTGATCCGGTTCCGCCGCCGAGAGGAAGGGCTCCCAGACCAGACCTCATACCGCGTCAGGCTCGAATTGACGTACACGATGGTGCCACTCTTCTTGGTCACGGGCCTGTTTGTCGCGACCGTACGAACCGTCGAAGCGGTCGACGCCTCGATCGCCTCACCAGACCTGGTCGTCGACGTCGTCGGTTTCCAATGGCAGTGGCGATTCACCTACCCGGACTCGGGGGTGGTCGTGCAGGGCGAACCTGGCATGGCGCCAGAACTCGTGTTGCCGGCGGGAGCGTCGGTGAGGTTCAACCTCGAATCGAACGACGTGATCCATTCGTTCTGGATCCCGGGATTCCTTTTCAAGAGAGACGTCATTCCGGGCTCGCCCACGAGCTTCGATGTGAATGTCAGCGGAGCCCCGGGCCTGTACCCGGGTGGAGCGTGCGCCGAGTTCTGCGGGCTCTACCACGACCAGATGACGTTCTCAGTGACGATTCTCGACCGACCCGGTTTCGATCGTTGGCTCGAGTCCTCAGCTCAAGACCAGGGGGCCGTGCGACCATGACCACCATCATCGAGGGCACTCGGCCCGGCGAGACCAGGCTCGTAGAGATCGACGGCATCCTCGGCGGAAGGGGTGCCGCTGGCTCGGGGCTTCCCAATACGTTCCTCGGGTGGATCACCACGACAGACCACAAGGCGATCGGCGTCGCCTACGCAGTCACGTCGTTCGTCTTCATGGGCATCGGCGGGCTGCTCGCTGGGCTCATGCGCGCCGAGTTGGCCCGGCCAGGCATGCAGGTGGTGAACGAGGCGACCTACAACTCCTTGTTCACCATTCACGGCAGCGTGATGATGTATCTGTTCGCCATCCCGTTCGGTTTCGCGCTGGCGAACTACCTGGTTCCGTTGATGATCGGGGCCAACGACATGGCCTTCCCGCGCCTCAACGCACTCTCGTACTGGCTGTTCGTGCTGGGAGGCTTGGTGATGCTGTCGGGGTTCGTCACCACCGGCGGCGCCGCTGCATTCGGCTGGTTCGCCTACGCGCCGCTGTCGGGCGCCGGCCTGTCGCCGAACCTCGGGGCCGATCTCTGGATTGTGGCGGTCATCCTCACCGGTACCTCGGGAACCCTGTCGGCAGTCAACGTGATCACGACCGTGATGAGGATGCGGGCTCCGGGTATGACCATGTTTCGCACGCCGATCATGGTGTGGAACCTTCTGCTCACCAGCGTGATGGTGTTGATCTCGTTCCCCGTGCTGACCGGCGCACTGCTGATGCTGATCGCAGACCGACGCTTCGGGGCGCACTTCTATGATCCCTTTGCTGGAGGGTCGCCGATCCTGTGGCAGCACCTGTTCTGGTTCTTCGGCCACCCCGAGGTCTACATCGCAGCGCTTCCGTTCTTCGGTGTGGTCACCGAGGTGATCGCCGTGTTCAGCCGCCGTCCCGTGTTCGGGTACAAGGGTCTGATCCTGGCGACCCTCAGCATCGCCGCCCTGTCGACCACCGTTTGGGCCCACCACATGTTCGTGACCAACCAGGTCGCGCTGCCGTTCTTCTCGGCGACGTCGCTTCTCATCGGCGTCCCCACAGGGGTCAAGGTCTTCAACTGGATCGGCACCCTCTGGGGTGGGTCGCTCAGCTTCGAGCCGCCGATGTTGTTTGCACTCGGCTTCGTAGCCGTATTCGTCGGGGGAGGTGTAACCGGCGTTCTGCTCGCTTCCCCAGCACTCGACTTCCAGCTGTCGGACTCGTACTTCGTGGTCGCCCACTTCCACT
>JAGQSP010000629.1:0-315 GCA_020439485.1 Acidimicrobiales bacterium
GGTGCAGCTCGTCGAGGAAGCGGGGCGGGTCTGGGAACAGGGACGGTTCCCACGAATAGCCGGTCCATCCGGTGCCGTACTGCTCTGGTATCGAGGTCACCCGGTGCCAGTCCATGTCGATGACGGCCACCGACAGAGGGATCTGTTCGGATGCGAAACGGTCCATCAGCGACAGGTACGACTGTTCGGAGTAGCGGTGATAGCGGCTCCACCAGTTGCCGAGCGCCCACCTGGGCAGAACCGGTTGGTGACCCGACAACGCGTACAGGGCTTGGATTGCGCCGCGATAGTCGTGGCCGTAGGCGAACACGTATA
>JAGQSP010000629.1:445-1741 GCA_020439485.1 Acidimicrobiales bacterium
TCGACGTTGTCGAGTGTGCGGGCGGTGCCACCCAGCGAACGGGGTTGGGTGCCGTAGCGCCAGGTGGCTCGATGGTTGCTGAGGCGGCCTTTGGCGGTCACGGTGAGGCCGTGGGGCGAGAACTCGTCGCGGTTGTATCGAAGGTGAAAGCGGTCGGTGCTGACCTCGATGGCGTCTGGCCCGTCGACGACGTCGTAGCGGGGCACCGGTTGATCGCGGTACCAGGCAAAGGTCGACGCCCGATCTTCGAAGCCGCCATCGGGCGACCATTCGAGGCGCACCAAGCCGTCGGTCAGCACTGTGATGCGCCAGTGCCGACCAGATACAACCGCGTCGGGATTTGCCAGCGGGCGGGCGTCTGTCTTGAATCGTTCGTTCATGGTGCTCGGCTCGTCGGGGTGCTCGGGGCGAGATGGTCGAGCGTACAGACAAGCCGACCATCGGCCCTGTTGCCGGCACGGCGGGACCGGTTGAGTGGGGTACGGCCGATATGGAGTGAGCAGATGGAACTCGGACTGGATGGCACGGTGGCGGTGGTGACCGGTGGTGCGTCGACCATCGGCAGGGCGATAGCTATGGCCCTGGCGGCCGAGGGTGCCGTTGTGGCCATCTTCGATCGCGACGGTGCGCTGGCCGACAAGACCACGGCGCAGATCCACAGCGGAGGGGGAGTGGCGACGTTTCATCAGGTCGACCTCACCGATCTGGACTCGACCGAGGCGGCGGTCGGCATCGTCGAGGACGAGCTCGGACCCATTCGCACCCTGGTCAACAGCGTGGGCTGGAACGGTAAGGCGGCCGCATTCTTGGACCTGCCTCCCGAGCGCTGGGCCGAACTGCACACCCGCAACATCGCCACCACCGCCAACGCGACCAGGGCGGTCCTGAGGCGCATGGTCGAGCGCCGCGAGGGGTCGATCGTGTCGATTGCCAGCGACGCCGGCTTTGGGGCCCCGGGCGCCAGCGCCTATGGAGCGACCAAGGCAGGCGTCATGTCGTTCATGCGCTCGATCGCCAGTGAGTATGGGCCTTTCGGGGTCAGGGCCAATACGGTCAGCATGGGTTTGGTGATACCCGAGACGGGCGATCTGGGCGAGCACGGCGGGTGGCGCTATGACACGGGCCTCAACGAGGAGGCGGTCGAGACGATCAAGGCCACCACGCCCCTGCGGCTGTTGGCCGAGGCCAACGACATAGCTTCGGCGGTGGCGTTCTTGGCTTCGCATCAGGCTCGTCGCCTGACCGGCCAGATCCTCAGCGTCTCAGGTGGCTACTGCATGCCGCGCTAGACGGCTG
>JAGQSP010000630.1 GCA_020439485.1 Acidimicrobiales bacterium
CCTGGACACGCCCAGCGATTGTGCGGTGCCAGACCGCTTCGTGTTCCGGTTCGACAGACGCCTGACCGTCGGCGAGACACCAGATGAGGCTCTGGCCGATGTCGAGCACTTCCAGTCGGTTGCTGCTGCCCGCGACGCCGGGCTGGCCGTGAACATCACCGTTCCGACCTACGACGAGGCATCGTGGCGGGGATACGTGCTGGGCAACCAGCAGATCTACATGGGCTGGGCCACGCCCGAGGACCACCCGGCCATCACCGCCGCGGTCGACGTATATCGCAGCGTCGTATCACCCAACATCGAGGCGCCGCAGAGCGCCGGCGGGGGCCTGCGCTGCGAGCCACGCGTCGACCGTTGGATCTTCTCGACCGATGGTGTGGGCTTCCCCATACCGGTCGATGACGACACCATCGAAGTGCCCCAGTCGAAGCGGTGGGTCAGCTCGGGCGACTACAAACACCCCGCCATGTTCGGATTCGGTGCAGGCATAGAGCAGAACACTCACAAGATCGGCGAGTGCACCGATCTGCGCGAGTTGCGGCTGGCCATCGGCTTCCTGGCCCGGTTCCCCAGCGCATACGCCCAGGGCTAACTTCTGTCGGATGCCCTCCAGACACGAGATCGAGATTCCGAGCCCCGCCGCGGTCAACGCATTGGTGGCCGAGGTCTACCCGTCAATTTCCACCCAGGGTTTCCGGTGCGAAGAGATGGGACCCAGCACCAGCGTGGTCCGCTGGCCTCTCGACCGGGCCGAGTTGAGGCCTGGGGGTCTGATCTCGGGCCCCACCCAGTTCGCTGTAGCCGACCTGGCGTTGTGGTTCCTGGCGTTCACCGTCATGGGGCTCGAGCCCATGGCCGTCACATCAAACGTCACCATCGACTTCCTGCGCCCGGCCGCCGGCGGCGATCTGCTGGGGCGCGGCACGCTGCTGCGCTCGGGCAGGACGAGAATGACCGGGCGGGTCGAGCTGTGGGTCGACGGAGCCCCGGAACGCATCGTCGCACACGCAACCGGCGGCTATGCCCTGCTGTCTCTCAAGGAATAACCTCGGCCAAATGGAAAATCTCGAAGGCAAGACAGCCGTCGTGACCGGTGCCGCCAGCGGCATGGGTCTTGCGTTCTCGCATCGCTTCGCCCAAGCCGGAATGAACGTCGTGATGAGCGACATCGAGGCCCCTCGCCTGACCGAGGCCGCCAACGATGTAGCCGCCCACGGAACCAGGGTCATCGGTGTTGTCACCGATGTCAGCGTCGAAGAGTCGGTCGACAAGCTCGGCGCAACCGCCTTCGAAGCGTTCGAAGACGTCCACATCGTGTGCAACAACGCCGGTGTGGCGGGCGAGCTTCGGGGCACCGGCATCCGCGCCGCAGACTGGAAGTGGGTGCTCGACGTCAACCTGTGGGGTGTCATCCACGGCCACAGGGTGTTCCTGCCCCACCTCATCGAACGCGGCGAGGGCCACATAATCAACACCGCTTCGATGGCCGGTCACATCCCGGGCCACTCGGCCTACTCGGCCAGCAAGTGGGCTGTGGTGGGCATCACGATGGGCCTTTACCAGCAGATGAAGGCCCTCGACACGGGTGTGGGCGTCAGCTGCCTGTGCCCCGGGTGGGTCAACACCGAAATCGCCAACTCAGACCGCAACCGGCCCGAGTGGGCGGCACCCAGCGCTTTGACCGAGCTCACGGCCGAACAAGAGGCACACAGGGCTTTCCTGCACGACGTTCTGCGCAGCGGCGCCGACCCCGTTTCGGTTGCCGAACAGGTCTACGACGCCGTGGTCAACGACAAGTTCTGGATCTTCACAGACATGGACATGGTTTCGCTGCTCGAGGACAAGCACGACTCGATCATCAACAACCGCAACCCAGAGGTGCGGACCCTGTTCAGCTGACCGGCACGAAGGTGTGCTGGTCGTAGGTCAGCGACCAGCCGCCGTCGCGTTGGGGCGACGCCATTCGCGCAATTCCGTGCAGCGTCGTTTCGGGCTCGGCCGAGCGCCGCAGCGCAACGCCAGACAGGTCTGCGATGGCCTGCAACAACTCGTCGCTGCGGCTGAGGCCGCCGTCGACGACGATTTCGCCGGCTACTCCCATGGTGGCGAACACCTCGCTGACACGCCGGGCGATGCCCAGCACCGCACCCCTCACGATGTCGTCGCGCGTGCTCGACAGCGCCAAGCCGCTGATGACGGCGCGGGCGTCAGGGTCGTTGTGCGGGGTGCCCAGACCGGCGAAGGCGGGCACTACATCGACCCCGGCGCGCCCCCGGCGCACCGATTCGTCGAGCAGCTCGACGCTGTCGAGAAGACCCACCGAGGTCAACCACTCGACGGTGGCGCCGGCCGCATGAACCGAACCCTCCAGCACGAACTGCTCGCCGGGCGGGGCGTCAGCGACGGGCCTCGACAGCCGCCACAGCGGCAGCACGTAGGCCCCCGAGGGCGCAGGCGAGCTGTCGGCGCCCCGGGCCAGGTCGACCATGGCCGATGTGCCCAACGTCAGCTTGGCGCGCCCTGGTGTCAGGTCGTGGGCGAACGCGGAGGCCACCTGATCGCCGCAACGGGCCGACAAGGCCACCGGATGGCCCAGCGGCGACCTGGCCGAGGTGTGCAGCATCTCGTCGCTGGCGACTACATCGCCCAGGGTTCGATGGTCTATCCCGAACAGCGACAGGCTGCGCTGGTTCCAGCCGCCCGCCTGAGCCGAGTACAGACCCGTCGAGCCCGCGTTCGACGGGTCTGTGACGTGAAACGCGCCACCGCTGAGCTTCCAGCCGAGCCAGCTGTCGACGGTGCCGAAGCGCAGCACCCGAGCGCGGGCGGCTTCGGCGCATGCGGCGTCGTTGCGATTGAGCCATTCGATCTTGGTGCACGACGCCGCCGTGGTCATCGGTATTCCGACGGCCCGCAGTTCGTCGACCCGAGCCGCTGTGCGCGTGTCCTGCCATCCGATGACCGGCGCCAGAGCCCTGCCGCTCGCCACGTCCCACGCCACCACGCTGGCCCTCTGGTTGGTGATGCCGACATGTCTCACCCGAGAAGGGTTCACCCCGGCCAGGGCCGCACACTCGGCCAAGAGGTCGACCGCAGCCTCGAAGATCTCTTCTGCGTCCTGCTCGACGGCGTCGGCCGTGGGGTGCTCGACGCCGACGCGCCGCCGCGACTGCGCAACGAGCTGCCCAGATTCGGTGAACAACCCGGCTCGGACGCTGGCCGTGCCCGCGTCGACCGCCGCGACCAGCGACATCAGGGCACCAGAACGCCAGGGTTCATCAGGCCGTCGGGGTCGAGTGCGCGCTTCAGCGCTCGCAGCACATCGACACCCGCCTGGCCCACCTCCGAAGTCATCCAGCCCCGCCGCACCCTGCCGATGCCGTGATGATGGGCCACGCCCACGCCCAGGTTGGCCACAGCCGACATGGCGGCATTCCAGTAGGCGTCGTAGGTCGACTCGAACTGCGACGGATCCTGTGGTTGAGCGGCCACGGTGAAGTAGAGGTTTGCGCCCGACCTGTAAGCGTGCGACGAGTGTCCGCTGGCGGCGATCACGCCCGGAACCGCGCGCATGGCCTCGACCACGTCGTTGTACACGGCGGGCAGGATGCTCCATGGGGCGGCCACCTCGATGGTGTCCGACACCAGCCCCTGGCGGAGCAGTTCATCCCACGTCGGAACCGTGTTGCGGTGTTCGAACCAGCGGTCGACAGCCTCGCTGGGAGCCTCGACTCCCCCACCATCCGCGCACAACGCCCCAACCGCCGCGGCCTGCAAAGGGGCCAGTCCGGGCGGGCCCTCGTGCAAGAAGATCAGCATGCAGTGGCCCTTGGGCATCTGGTCGCGGAAGTGGCGCCACGACTCGCGCCCGTCGTACAGACGAACCACCGGCGGACGCCATCCCTGCCGCATCACCGCAGCGATGGCGGCGAGGCCCGCCGAGAAGTCGGCGAAGTGAAAGGCCTGGCGTACTCCCGGCTCGGGCTGTTCCCTCAGCGACAAGGTCACCTCGGTGACCACGCCCAACACACCCTCGCTGCCCATCAGCAGGTGCCTGAGGTCTGGTCCTGCGGCCGCCCGCGGGGTGTTGCGGCTGCGATAGACAGAGCCGTCAGGCAAAACGGCCTCGAGCCCGTACACCATGTCCTCGATGTTTCCGTAGGCGGTCGAGTACTGGCCCGAGGCGCGAGTGGCCACCCAGCCGCCGACCGACGACAGTTCGATCGATTGGGGCCAGTGGCCGATGGTCAGCCCATGCTCGGCCACGTTGTTCTCGGCCACCAGGCCGTTGGTGCCGGCGCCGAAGGTGGCCAGCAGGTCTGCGTCCGACAGCTCGCGCATTCCGGTCATGCGCTCGGTGCTGAGCACCACCGATTCGGCCGAGGCCAGCACACCGCCGCACACGCCAGATCCACCGCCTCGAGGGATCATCGGTGCACCGTGGGCTCGGCAGACCTTGACCGCCTCTGCCAACAGCTCGGTGGTGTCTGGTGCACACACCGCCACTGGTGCCACTTCGGGCCTTCCGCCGGTGATGGCTATCTGGCTGCGCGACCAGGTGTCGCGGGCGCGGCTGATGCGTTCGGTTTGCTCCAGGATCAGGGCATCTCCGAGCACCGAAGCCAGGTCGTCGGTCAGCGAGGTCATCGGGTCTCCTTGAATGCGAGTTCGTCGGCGAACAGGTGCTGCACGCGTTCCAGTTCGGCGATTGTGCGGGCGTCGTCCCAGCCCAGCTTCGTTGCCATGCGCCGAGCCATGGCATCGGCAAGTTCGTTCCTGTGCGTGGGCAGGTACCACGCCACACGTGTACGCCGATAGACGACGTCCTCCAGTGTCACCGCAGCCTCGACGTCGATGGCCCAGTCGACCTCACCCTCGACGGCGGGAACCCCCTTGACCAGCGGGTCTGCACCCAACGAGATCACCTGCTGGGCCTCGCTGCCGTACAGCCTGGTCAGCCGACGCGCCAGCGGGTCCTCGGCCAACGGCACCGGTTCACCACCGGGGATCGGCGCGGTTCCGGGACCGTCCGAAAGGGTCACACCCAACTGTCGGCCCACCAGCTCGACGATGTCTTCAGCCATCTTCCGGAACCCCGTCAGCTTCCCACCGGCGATCGAGAGCATTCCGCCGGGCCCCGACACGATCTCGTCCTTGCGCGAAATCTCCTTGGCCGACTTTCCGGGTTCGGCCACCAACGGTCGCACCCCGGCCCAGGCGGCTATGACATCGTCTGGCGTCGGCGGCTCGACATCGAAATAGCGGCCCAGAGGGGCCAGCAGATAGTCGACGTCTGCCCGCTCGATCTCGGGCCACAGTGGCCGCGAGCCGTAATACGAGGTGTCGGTGGTGCCCACGTAGACCACCTCGCCGCGCGGGATGACGAAGATCGAGCGGCGGTCCTCGGCATTACAGATCACCAGGTGGTTTACCGGCAGCCGGGCGCGCTCGAGCACTACATGGATCCCCTTCGACAGGTGAAGGTGGGTCGCTGGTTTGGCTCCGGGCGCGACGCCGTCGATCTCCATGCGGGCAACATCTTCGACCCACGGACCTGCGGCGTTGACCACAACCCGGGCGCGCACGCGGACCTCGCGACCGGTCGTCGCGCACCTGCACACAACGCCGGTGACCTTGCCGGCTTCGTGCAGCACGCCGACCATCGGCAGCCTGCTGGCCGCCGTCGCGCCGTCGCGCACTGCGGCCCGCAGCACTCCCAGCACCAGCCTGGCGTCGTCGGTGAGGTACTCGCGATAGGCCACGGCACGCGTGTAAGTGTCGGTCCGCAGCAGAGGCTCGTGCTGGGCTATCTCGTCGACGCCCCAGTTCTGGTGACGGTCGGCGTCACCGATTGCTCCCAGCTTTTCGTAGGTGCCGATTCCGGCACGAAACTTGGTGGCGCCCGCCAGGTTGCGTGCCGGTACAACCATGTAGCAGGGCTCGGCCAGATGTGGCGCCATGGCGTGCACCGCCTGTCGCTCGCGCGCCGTCTTGCGCACCAGGTCAACCTCGCCGCTGGCGAGATACCGCAAGCCTCCGTGTATCAGCTTCGAAGAACGCGACGAGGTGCCCGAGGCGAAGTCGTCGGCCTCGACCAGCGCGACCCGCAGACCCCTCGCTGTGGCGTCGCGGGCAATGCCGGCCCCGGTTATGCCACCACCCACCACGACGACGTCGAACTCGTCGGCCTCGAGCTGGTCGAGGTTGCTGGCGCGGTCTGAACTCAAGGCAGCCTTCACCGCGGCGAGTATAAGTCGGCCCTCCTGGCGGCTCTGTGGTCGGCCACAGCGCCGAATCGTCCGCGCACTAGTCTCGGGCGATGTTGTTCAGCAACGTCACCGTCATCGACGGCACCGGATCTGCTCCATTCGTCGGCGACGTCGAGACAGAAGGCCAACGCATCAAGTCTGTGAGGCCAACCGATGCCGAGGGCTGCGGGCTGGCGCTGGCGCCCGGGTTCATCGACGTCCATACGCACGACGACATCCAACTGCTGCGAACACCCGACATGGCGTTCAAGACGCTTCAGGGTGTCACCTCGGTGGTCGTGGGCAACTGCGGCATTTCGGCGGCGCCCGAACACGACGGTGCGCCGATGAAGCCGACGTTCCCGACCATGAGCGCGTATTTCGGCGCGCTCGACGACGAACCGGCCGCCGTCAACGCCACGGTGCTGCTCGGTCACGGGGCCGTGCGCGCCGCGGTGATGGGCCTGCACGAGAACCGAACCGCAACCCGCGACGAGCTGGCCGCGATGTCAGATCATGTAGCCGAGGCGCTCGAGGCTGGCGTGATCGGCATGTCCAGCGGCCTGGCATATGAGCCCGGCAGGTACACCGGCATCGACGAGATGGTCGAGCTCGTACGCCTCATAGCCGACGCCGGTGGCATCTACACCACCCACATGCGCGACGAGGCCACCGGCCTGCTCGACAGCATCGACGAGTCGATAGCAGTGGCCGAGGCAACCGGAGCACGGCTGCAGATCTCGCACCTGAAGGCGTCGGACAAGTCGGTTTGGGGCATGGTCGTGCCGGCGCTGGCCCGCATCGACCAGGCTCGCGACCGTGGTGTCGATGTCATGTTCGACCAATACCCCTACACCCGGGGCAGCACGTTGTTCGACCAGGTGGTCAGCTCAGGCGCCCTCGACGGTCAGTCTCAGTTCGGGTTCCTCGAACCCCAAGACATCCTCATCGCAAGTGCGCCCGGATACCCCGAATGGGAAGGTCTCACCCTCGACCAGGTGGCTGCGGCCGAGGGGGCCCAACCCCGCGACATGGCCGATCGCATCGCGTCCGAGCTGAACCGACGCTGCGTGGTGATCCTCGACCGGATGAGCGAGGACGATGTCCAGACCGTTATGGCACATCCCCAGTTGATCGTGGGCTCAGACGGCGTGTTCGGTGGTTCTCGGCCCCACCCCCGACTGCACCACACCTACCCCCGGATACTGGGTCACTACGTTCGAGAGCTAGGCCTGCTGGGCCTGCCCCAGGCCGTGAAAGCGATGACCTCGACTGCAGCCCAGCGCTTCGGCTTCGTCGACAGGGGGGTCGTGGCCGAGGGTGCTTTCGCCGATCTGGTGTTGTTCGACCCGGCCACCATCGCCGACACCGGCACCTACATGAACCCGACCACGGTTCCCAGGGGCATCGACGGGGTTTGGGTCAACGGCGTGCGCGTGGTCGAGGGCGGCACCATCACCGGGGAACGCCCAGGGCACACCATCCGCCGCAACTGAAACGGACGGCTTCGGTCGGCTCACCAAGCCGACCGGCTATTCGAGGGTGGCGTAGTTGGTCGAGCGGTCGTCAGTGCTTGTGCCCCTGACCTCAGCAACACACTCGGCAAGGTCAGACAGGTACTGATCGATCACGCCGGTGTTCGAGTTCGACACCGTCGAATGCAGCGAATCGGGTGGCCCTTGGCGGTCGTGGAACCAGCCGCGGCGCTCGAGTGCGTCGCCCAGAGCGAACATGTCGATGGGCGTCGGGTCGGATGGTTCGTAGCTCATCGCAATCAGCTGGAACTTGCCGTCGCCCAGCACCCGAACCCCATCGATGTCGGCGATTCCGGCTCGCATGGCATCGGCGTTGGCCAGCACCGTTCGGGTCAGGTCGACATAGCCGTCGATGCCCAGATGGCTCATGACTGCCCACGCTGCGGCCATCGGCAGACCCGACCTGGTGCCCTGCAGGTTGGGCGATCCGTAGAAGCCACCGAGCCAGTCGTCGAACAGGAAGGTTTGGTAGCGCCTCAGCTCCTTGGTGCGATGCAATATCACCGACACGCCCTTGGGGGCATAACCGAGCTTGTGCACGTCAGCGCTGATCGAGGTGACGCCGTCGACGCGGAAGTCCCATGGCGGGACCTCGCGGCCCAACATCTCAGCGAACGGCAACACGAAACCGCCCATGCAGGCATCGACGTGACAGTTGGCGCCAGCCTCGGCTGCCAGGGCCGCGATTGCGGGTATGTCGTCGACAACACCCTGGGGATATTGGGGTGCCGAGCCGACGACCAGCACGGTGTTGTCGTTGATGTGTTCTGCCATCGCCGACACGTCGGCGGTCCAGTCGTCGGCCACGTCGACCTTGTGGATCTTGATCCCGAACAGGTGGGCGGCCTTGTGGAACGCGGCGTGGGTACTGGACGACACCACCATCTCGGGTGTTGTGATGCCTCGCTCGATGCGCCCGCGTTCGCGCGCCGCCTTGACCCCGCACAGAATCGACTCGGTGCCGCCACTGGTCAGGAACCCCGCGGCTGTTTCGGGGCCGTTCAGCAACGAGGCTGTCCAGCCGACCACTTCTGACTGGATCTCGCCCAGGGACGGGAACGCCTTGGTGTTGAGTGCGTTCTCGTGCAGGTACATCTCGGCCGCGAGCCTGGCCACTTCGTGAACGCCGGGGCCTCCGTCGTACACCATGCCAAACGCCTTGCCGTCGGCCCAGCGGACATCTCGGACACGCTTGGCCTCCAGGTCGGCGATTACGGCTTCGACGGGACGACCCTGCTTGCTGAACGCTGCCATGGGCACAACCCTACGCTCTGTGGCGCCGAGACTCC
>JAGQSP010000631.1 GCA_020439485.1 Acidimicrobiales bacterium
CCGGGGCTCATCTTCCGCAGCGAAACCGTCACCACACGCCTCCTCGAACACAAGGTGCGCTGGGTGTTCCACCTCGCTGTGCCAGAGGTGTGACCGGATTGAGCGGCGAGGCGGCGGAGCGGCCGATTTCGAGCGATGACAGGCGGCGGGCGGTGGCCGCGCACCTGGTCGATGAAATGCACAGAGGAGGCACAAATGTTGCGCAGATCACATTTGACTGGCTCAATGGTGGGAGGCGGTGAGCTAGGTACGACCGCTATCGGGGCGCCGTCGACTGCTCTCCCGGGATCTTCTCGGTGGGGCGGATGGACTCGGCCATGACGAAATTCTACGGAACTTTCTCGGTCGCGACGGCAGTGTTTCTGCTCGCCGCGATGGCCGCCTGCGGCTCGGACTCCGACGCCGAGCCAGCACCGACCCCGACCTCCAGCGAGGTTTCTCCGACCAGCGCTGCACCCTCGACACCCGGGACGCCAGAGGAGTCCGCGGCCTCGGCGGCCGAGGTTGCCGTCGGTGACTACTACGCGCTCACCGATCTCTTGCTCCAGGACGACGCGGTCTCGCTCGACCGTCTGAAGGAGGTCGCGATCAGCACCCAGCTCTCGGCGCAGAAGAACTTCCTGATGACCGAGCGCGCTGCTGGAACTCAGCAGCGGGGTGACACAAAGATCGCCGAGACCAAGGTGCAGTCGGTCAGCTTGGACAACTCGGATCCGAAGGCCGGTCGCGTCCCCTCGGTGACGATCGACGTCTGTTGGGACGTCAGTGCCGTCGACGTCGTGGATGCCTCCGGCAAGTCGATGGTTCCCGCTGACCGGCCTGACCGCGGGTGGACCCGACTGACCGTCGCGAACTACACCTGGGTCACCGATCCCGACACGGGCTGGCGCGTTGCTGGCGGCGAAGACCTGGAGAAGACTCCGTGCGCCGGGTGAGTACGCGGTTCCTCGCACTACTGCCCCTCCTCGTCGGGTGCCTGATCGGCATCGCTGCTTCCCCGGCTGCCGCAGATTCCAAGACCGTCTGCCAGCAGACACACCCCACCACCGGCAAGTGCCTGGTGTGGGTGGTCGTCGAGGTGCCCGGCAACGAGAACATCGACGACGGGCCGAAAGACACCGGCTCCGGTCAGAGCTGCTACTGGGACGGCACAAAGCAAGGCATCAGCAAACCACCACCAGGACCGGTCCCCTGCACTTCGGAGTACGGGTACTGGTCGAACACCTATCGCTGCTACATCCGCCTCCTCGACCCTCAACCGCCAGCTGGCGACCCGGCTTGGGAGGGCCACGAACCCGGCGACGGCGCGGTGTACGACTGCTACCAGCCGCAGGCCCATCTCCTGATCCACATCTGGGCTGATAACCCTCCGGAAAACTCTGGCACGGGGCCGAGCCCGCGCGACGTCGCGCAGTTGGCCATCGACGACATGGCACTACGCGCGATCGACGTCGGCATCACGCCAGAGCCAGGAGCGAATCGGATCGGGTTGGTCGGGATGCCGGTGTGGATGTGGGCCGCCAACCCTGACGACCACACCTACGGTCCGATCACCGCCACCGCCAGCGCAGGTGGGATCACGATCACCGCGACGGCGAACGTGCAGAAGGTGACGTGGCAGATGGGCGACGGCAAGACCATCGAGTGCCGAACGGCAGGGACCCCGTACAAGGCCG
>JAGQSP010000632.1 GCA_020439485.1 Acidimicrobiales bacterium
CGTGCTGCGTTTCATCACGACATGCGCACCATCCGCGACCCACGCCAACGCAGATCACACCAACAACGGGGTGCTGACGTGATCGCCAGCATGCTCACAGACGGCCTCCTCCCGGCAGCCGACCAAGCCGACCCGACCGAGGGCTTCAGGCAACGGGCCGCTGGTTGCGTGAACCTGATAGTCGACATCGACCAACTCGACAGGTCGGACGGGCTGGCCTACACCGTCGACGGAACCCAGATACCGGCATCGATCGCACGATCGATGCTGTGCCGGGCTCAGATCAATGCTTGGTTTCAGCAGGCGGACCGTCGGCTGTTGGATCTGGCATATGACGTCGAATACGCCACACCAACACAAAAACTCGCCCTAGCCATCCGCGACGGCACATGCAGATGGAAACACTGCAACACCGAAGCCACACGCTGCGAAGCCCACCACCTACATCACCGCGAACACGGCGGAACCACCAACCTCGACAACCTGGCGCTGTTGTGCCCTCATCATCACGACCGGTTGCACCAAAACGGCAACCGGCTGGTCATGGGTCACACACCGGACCAGTGGCGACTCGAGGACAGCCACGGCACCGTCATCAGCGAGTGGACCAAACCACCACCACGACAACGAAGATCGGCCGGCAAACCGCCAAACCCGGTCGCTTAGGTGATCTCACGCGGTCCGACGCGGCGCGGGTCTGGGGTCTATCAGCTTCGTACCTGTTGGGCAGTCAGCAGGGCGGCACTGGGGGTGTGGGCGAACCAGACCTCGGGCTCTACCTGCCGCTGGTGGGTGATGTCTCGTTTGATGTTGCGTGCCGATCCGGTGGGGTATGCGGCCAGTCGTTTGGCGTGGGCTTCGGCGGTGGCCACGACCTGGGTGTCTGGGACCAGGTCGTGCACCACGCCCAGCCGGTGCATCTCGGCCGCGGGCACGCGATCGCCCATCAGGGCAACTCGGGCCAAGACGGTCTCGGAGACCTTCAGCCTCAGCCAGGCCGCGTTCATTGGGATGCGAGCGCCCTGGTTGATCTCGCCGATCTGCATGAAGGCCGATTCGCCTGCGACGAGGATGTCGGCGGCCAGCGCATAGGCGGTGCTGCCGTTGATCGAATAGCGCTCGAGGGCCACCACGATTGGGCACTTGCAGTTGAACAGCGCCAGGTGGGCGCGCCTGACGGTGGTGTGCATGGCCACTGCAGCGTCAGGGCTGGTGTTGGCCTGCAGGTCGGTCAGGTCGATGCCGGACGAGAAGGCTCCCTCGGCGCCGCGCAGCACTATCGCGGCGATCGATTCGTCGGCGCTGAGTTGGTCTATCGCTGTGGCCAGCTGGTCTAGTAACGGGCGGGTCAAAGCGTTTCGGCGCTGCGGCCGGTTGAGCACCACGGTGGCCCAGCCGTCGTTGCGTTCGACCAGAATTTCGGCGCTGCTTTGATCGTCCATCCCCCCGATCTATCACGAATTAGCATCGTGGCGATGACCACCAACGAAGAACTGCTCGAGCGCTATCGCTCGGTGCTCCCGTCGTTCCTGAAGCCCTTGTACGCGGAGCCGATCTCTATAGACCGAGGTCAGGGCAGCCACGTCTGGGATCTCCAGGGAAATCGCTACCTGGACTTCTTCGGTGGTGTGTTGACCACCATGATCGGTCACAACCACCCTGCAGTCACCGCGGCGGTGCAGGCCCAGGCCGCCAAGGTCATGCACACTTCGACCCTCTATCTGAGCGAGCCCATGATCGAGCTGGCAGAGGAGATAGCGGCGTTGTCGGGGATACCCGACGCCCGCGTGTTCTTCACCACTTCGGGTTCGGAAGCCAACGACACGGCCATCTTGTTGGCCACCTCGTACCGCAACAGCAACCAGGTGCTGGCGATGCGAAACAGCTATCACGGGCGCTCGTTCACCGCCCAGGCGATCACGTCGCATTCTTCGTGGACATCGACCAGCCTGTCGGGCCTCGATGTCACCTTCGTGCAGGGCGGGTACCGACTTCGCAGCCCGTTCCGGTCGTTGGACGATGCCGACTACACCGACGCGTGCGTGGCCGACCTGACCCAGCTGGTCGACATGGTTTCTGCGGGCAGCATCGCATGTCTGATCGCCGAACCGATCCAGGGCGTGGGTGGGTTCGCCACTCCTCCCGACGGCTTCTTCGGCGGAATGCACAAGGTGTTGCGCGAGCACGGCATCTTGTTCATCAGCGACGAGGTGCAGACGGGTTGGGGGCGCACGGGTGAGCACTTCTGGGGCTATCAGGCCCACGACGTGGTGCCGGACATGCTGACCTTCGCCAAGGGTGTGGGCAACGGCATCACCTTGGCCGGCATAGTGGCGAGGGCCGAGATCATGGACACCATCGAGGTCACCTCGTTCTCGACCTTTGGCGGAAACCCGCTGTCGGCCGCTGCAGGCCTGGCGACATTGCGCGCCGTCAAGGCCGAGGACATGCAGGGCAACGCCTTGCGAATGGGGCAGCGCATGACCGAGACGTTGGCTCCCGTGGCCGAGCGAACCGACTGGATCGCCGAACTTCGGGGCAAGGGCCTGATGCAGGCCCTCGAGATGGTGCAGCCGGGCTCGATCGAACCCGACGCATCCAAGGCCAACGCGGTTCTAGAGGCGTGCAAGCGGCGTGGGCTGTTGATCGGCAAAGGCGGCCTGTACGGCA
>JAGQSP010000005.1 GCA_020439485.1 Acidimicrobiales bacterium
GAATCGTCTCGGCCCGAGCCGACGATGACACCTATCGATGCGGTGACGTGGATCACATCACCACCCACGTCTATCGGCTGTCGGACGTCGGCCAACAACGCGTCAGCGAACCGATCGAGCGCCTCGCCGTCGTCGACGCCGCTGCACACAACGGCGAACTCGTCGCCACCGAATCGGGCGATGAAGTGTGGCGCCTCGACCAGGTCTGCCAGACGACGACCAACCGTCGCTATCACCTCGTCGCCCGCCGAGTGACCGAGGCTGTCGTTGACGACCTTGAAGCGATCGATGTCGATGAAGAACAACGACACCGGGCTGGCGTCGAGGCTGCTCTGCTCGAGTACCAGGCCGAGGTGCTCCAGCAACCTGACGCGGTTGGGCAAGCCGGTCAGCGCGTCGTTGAAGGCCATGTGTTCGAGTTCGAGTTCGGCCACGCGACGCGCCGTCGTGTCCAGCGACTGCACGAGGAACCGTCGGTCGGTGTCGTCCGCGCGGTCGAGGCTCGAGATCGACTCCGTTATCCACACGACATGCCCATCGGGCCTCAGGTACCTGACCTCGGCCTGGCTGGTGTGGTCGTTGCCTTCGACCATCCCGGCAAAGCGATCAGCCTGATCCTGGGCGTCGGCCGGATGCACGAAGTCGAACAGTCGCGAACCCTCGATGTCTTGGTCAGCGCGTCCCAACTGGCGAGCCATCGTACGGTTCGATCGCACGATTGTTCCGTCGACGGTGATCTCGGCCGAGCCGATCGGGGCCCGCTCGAATCCGGTCAGGTAGCGACGGTTCGAGCGACTCAACTCGGCGGCGACCTTGGCCCGGCGGTCCGATGCCCGCTGCCGCGTGGTCAACAATCCGAGCACGGCCAAAGCCAGGGTCAGCCCAGCAGCCAGGATCACCCAGTGTTCTGAGCTGCCGGGAATGTCCAGGAAGTCCTGGCCGCTGGACATCACCAACACCCACTCGGAACCGAAGATGTCTTGTTGTGCCGAGTAGCGAAAAACAGACTCGTCCGACGACAACGAGATGACACCATCCGCGGTCGAGCGGAAGTCTGGCAATCCGCCGTCAGACCTGGTCACCAAGAACTCGCCATCGGGCGGAACCAAAGCGCTATCGACACCCTCGTGAGCGAGGGCGGGGCTCAGGAACACCGGACCCACGAAGCCGAGCACGACGACTCGGCCGGGGTTCTCGGGCAACGTGGTGATCAGGACCACCTGTTCTTCGCCGGCCGGACCAAGAACAGACACCGAGCACAAGTCTCCGGACGGCGCGTCGGCTATGGCTTCGATGACCCGCGCGTCGGCACCGAGATCGACGCCTTCCATTTCCAAGAGCGGCTCGCCAGAACCGCTGGCTGCAGCAGAGACGGTCACAGAACCGTCGGCGAGGTCGGCCAGGGCAACCCATCTGAGCGCAGGCACACGGTCGACGACTGGCAGGTTCTGCATGTACCGGGCCAACGATGTGGTGTCGTTTGCACCGGCCGAAGAGGCCCACGCAGCTGCGCCCTTTGCCAGGAACAGCAGCTTGGACTGTTCGAGACCGATCCGGCTCTCGGTGTCTTTGACGACGTTGGCAAACAGGGCCTCGGCCGACGAGATGGCCCTGTCACGCTCGGCTTGGACCGAGCTTCTGCGCACCAGGAACACCGCTACCGAGGCGATGGCGATCGAACCCGCAACGATCCACGGAAGGGCGCGACCCCACGCCAATGATTGAGTACGTCTTTCGTCTGTCGGCGCCGCTGCCATGGTTGGGGACATCTCGATCAAGTAGTTCGGCGTCACCCTATGCGCGCGAAACATGGTGCGCCATAGGCAGGGCGCGTTGCATCGGGTGCCTGTTGCTGGTGAGATCGGGTGCGTGAGAAGGCTGAAGAACGCAGCGTCATTCGCCTTTGGCGTAGCGATGTGGACGCTGGTCGAGTACCTGGTTCACCGTGTGGGGTTTCATCACCCAGGTTCACCGAGGGTGGTCAGCAGCGAGCATCGGATGCACCACCGAGATCCGTTGGCGACATCACTTCCGAAGCGGCTGCTGGGGCATGGCGCGGTCGCCGCCGCTTCATCGCCTGCCTATCTGTTCACCCGAACCTCAGGCTCGTTGGCTCGTTGGCTCGGCTTCGTGGTCGGCTATGCGGCCTACGAAACCACCCACTGGCGCATCCATCACATGCCTCACACCGTGTCGGCCCAGCGGCGCCACCACCATCTGGCCCATCACGCAAAGAGCCGCACCAACTTCGGAGTAACCACCAAGGTCTGGGATGATGTCTTGGGCACGAACCAACGGCGAGCGTGATTCACTGCAAAGCCATGGGTATCGAATATCTGGCCGACCTCGAATCTGCGTGTGGACCTGACCCGGGGATCGTCTGCGATGCGGTGCACGGCTGGACCAACTCCGACAACCTGGCTCGCCTGGCCGAGTGGACCATCGAAAAGCCGGCAACAGTTCTACTGATCCTGGCCGTCGCATGGATTGCGTCGCGAGTCGTCAGAAGGGCCATCGATCGCTTCATCGCCCGCCTGATCGCCGAGCGTGAAGACCTTGTGGTCGACCCCACCGCCGTTGTGAGCGCACCGCCTATGGGGCCCACCGAGATCTTGGCCGAAAAGGCACGCCGCCGCTTCGAATCTCTGGCGGTGGCAAAGGAACGCTCGAAGCAGCGGGCCACCACCTTGGGGGCGGTTCTGAAGAGCCTGGCCACTACGACGATCTGGGTGATGGCCTTGTTGATCGCTCTCGGCGAGGTCGGCATCAGTCTCGGCCCGCTCATCGCGGGAGCGGGCATCGCTGGTATTGCGATCGGCTTTGGCGCCCAATCGCTGGTGCGCGACTTCCTCGCCGGCATCTTCATCGTCATCGAAGACCAATACGGTGTCGGCGACGTGGTCGATGTGGGCGAGGCCACCGGCACCATCGAGGCCGTGACCCTGCGCACCACCCGCCTGCGTGACGTAACCGGTGTTCTGTGGGTGGTTCCCAACGGCGAAATCCGCAGGGTGGGCAACATGTCGCAGATGTGGGCTCGTACGGTGCTCGACGTCGGGGTCAGCTACGACACCGACCTGGAGCTGGCCTCGACCGTCATCAAACAGGTGGCCGACGGCATGTGGCAAGAACAGTTGGACACGGCGACGATTCTCGAAGAACCCGAGGTCTGGGGGGTTCAGGATCTGGGCGACTCGGCCGTGACCATCCGCCTGGCAGTCAAGACCGAACCCAGCGAACAGTGGGCGGTGGCCAGGACCCTGAGACGCAGAATCAAGGACCGCTTTGATGCCGAGGGAATCGAGATCCCGTTCCCCCAGACCACCGTGCACCTTCGTCACGACTCGACGGGCGACTCGGTGTCAGATGGCGAAGGTTCCGCTTCGGAGACCGACGGCTCGTCCTGATCGGCCGACGAACGAACCCGATCCAGCACGGCCACCAGGCCCGCCAGACCGACGACTATCAACGCCGTGGCCCAGAGCCAGGTCTCGGCCTCGTCCAACGATGTGTCGGCCATCGAGGTGATGGCTATCACCAGGAACCCCACTCCGAAGATGAGGGGCACCGGTGCCAGCCTGTGTTTGGGAAGCAACTCACGGGACACGGACGACCTCCACGTTTCCGATTCCGGTATCGATGTTGATCTCCAACCGCCCGTCGGCGCGCGAGTTGCCGTCCGTGCTGAGGTCCAACGAGTTGCTCAACCCCGCCCTGTTGATGTCGGCCAGATGGTCGTTGCGATCGATGTAGTCGACATTGCCGATGTCGTTGGTGACCCGAAGGTCGATCGCCGGTTCGGAAGGCAAGTAGACGCGAAGCTCGCCCACACCCAGAGTTATGTCGAGCTCGCGCTGTTCCCCTGCTACCTCGATGTTTCTCAGGTCCACCACCAGCTCACCGGCCCCCAGGCGATACTCGGACTCCAGTTCGGCCAGTGTCGACGGGGCGAAGCGCACCTCGCCTGTGCCGTCGTCGAGTATCGGGTCGACCCAGCGAGCAGTCAGCGTGAACATCACGACCACGATCCCCACGAAGATCAGTCCCGTTGCCCGGCCCCGAACCGTCGACAACAAGAGGCCCGCTGCGATCAGCACCAGCCAGATCGCACCCATCATCACCAATGAGGCATCGACGGCACCGCCGCGGTCCAGAACCAGCACGACCCCAGAGGCCAACACCATGAGGCTGAGCACGGTGGGGGTGATGACACTTGGTGGCTTGGGCGCCCGACGCGGCTTACCTCCCACAGTGTCGGCAGCAGGAGCCGACGATGCCGGCGGCGGGCCGTATCCAGCCGACGCTGTTGGGGACGGGTAGGCCACCGGCACGACACCCGTGTCGAAGTCGGACACAGCGGGCGCGAATGAATCGACGGGTTCGACAGTGCCGGCGCCTTCGGGTCCGGATGCCGCGGTTGGCCCCGGTGTGTGCGGCGACGGGTCGTTGTCGCGGGGTGGCCGGTCCCGGCCCGCGATCAACGCAACACCCGCCGCCACCAGCACCAAAGGCAGCAACACACCGCCGCGGATGTCGACCAGCCCGTCGGCCAGCAACACCAAACCAAGGCCACCGATGACGATGGCGACGGCCTTGCGCTTGTCGCTGCTGCCCCTGACCGATTCGCTGACCGAGTCGAGTGCGGTGTGGTCTGAGGCATCGGGCATCACCAGCCACATGACCCCGTAGGCCAGAACCCCGGCCCCGAACCCGATCAGGGCCAAGATCACGAATCCGATCCGCACGATCGTCGGGTCGATCTCGAAGTAGTTGGCTATTCCGCCGCAAACACCGGCGAGCTTCTGGTCGCTGCTGCGGCGAAGCCTTCTGCGCTCTGTGCCCGATGTACTCATGTCCATATCGTTGTCGATCATGGGCCAATCGTCCGACCAAGGTCGTCTGTTCTCAATCGGGGACGACCCTGAAACTCCCCTGAGCGAGACACGGGGTGTAGGGGTGGCATCAGGGTTGGCCCCTGATGCCGTCGTCAGCTGCCTACGCGATCATGCTGGGGTGGAGACCGGGACATGACGCCGACGCATTGGTTCGACTGGCGCCCGACACGCGCCGCCAGCGATGTGGTCCTGACGGGCACCGCCGCCGGTCTCGCAGGCTCATTGGGGGTCGGACCCCTGGTGGTGCGCGTGTCGTTTGTTGTCCTCGGGATCGCCGGCGGTCTGGGCGTCGTGTTCTACGTCGCGTTGTACTTGGCGACCCTCGCCAACGACCCCACCGACGACCCCAGGGCCCTGGCCGATCTGACCCGGGCCGACGCCAGCGAGCGGGTATTGGGTGTTGGCCTGATCACCCTCGGACTGTTGCTGGCGATCAGGGCGACCTGGCCTGGCTTCATCGACTCGATCGTCTGGCCGGTTGCGGCCCTGGCAACAGGATTTGTCATCGCGGTCGAGCGAGGCCGCGTAAACCTGGGCGAGTTCGTGATGGGCAGCGACAGCCGGCGCACATCGCCGACCGTCGTCGCCGTTCGGGTGCTCGGCGGGCTGGGACTGACGATCGGCGGCCTGGTGGCACTGCTGGCCCTCAACTTCGATTTCGACGCGGTCAACAACGTGGTGTTCGCGACCATCGCCATCGCGGCCGGGCTGGGCATCGTTCTGGGCCCATGGATTCGCTCGGTCACTGCAGATCTCATCGACGAGCGACGCAACCGAATCCGATCCGAGGAAAAGGCCGAACTGGCCGCTCACCTGCACGACTCGGTTCTGCAGACCCTGTCGTTGATCCAGCGAAGCGCCGACGATCCGGCCCGCATGGCTCAGCTGGCCAGGCGTCAAGAGCGCGAGCTGAGATCGTGGCTGCACGGAGACGGTCGGCTCGGCCACAGCGACCGGCTGAGAGAAGGCCTCGAAACAGCCGCCGCTGCCGTAGAAGACGACCATGGCGTGCCGATCGATGTGGTGGTGGTCGGCGACCGCCCCGCCGACGAACGCATCGACGGCTTGCTGGCCGCAGCCCGAGAGGCCATGCACAACGCCGCCAGGCACAGCGGCACGAGCCGAATCGACGTGTTCGCCGAGGTCGGCGCCGACGCGGTCCAGGTGTTCGTGCGCGACACCGGATGCGGCTACGACGAAGCGTCGGTGCCGGCCGATCGAAGAGGCGTCAGCGAGTCGATCAGAGGTCGTATGCGCAGGCTCGGAGGTGCGGCCACGGTGATCACAGCTCCGGGCGAGGGCACCGAGGTCGAGCTCGAGTTGCCGCTCAGGGCGACCGACCTCGCCGATTCCGAGGAGGCCAGATGACCAACCAGAGGGTGAAGGTGGTCGTTGTCGACGATCACGAACTGGTGAGGTCTGGCGTCAAGTCGACCATCGGCGATGTGTTCGAGGTGATGGGCGAGGCGGCCGATGTCGACGAAGCCATCGAGGTCATCTCGAAGTGCCGGCCCGACGTCGTGCTGCTCGATGTCCACCTGCCGGGCGGCAACGCACCAGCGGTGATCGAAGGCATAGAACAGAGGATGGTCGAAACCAAGTTCTTGGCGCTGTCGGTGTCAGATGCTGCCGACGATGTCATTGCCGTCATACGCGCCGGGGCCCGGGGATATGTGACCAAGAGCATCGGGTCGGACGAGCTACTCGACGCGATCCAGCGGGTCGCCGACGGCGACGCTGTGTTCTCGCCGCGACTGGCGGGCTTCGTGCTGGACGCGTTCGCGTCGCATCTGCCGACCCCGGACGACCCCGAACTCGACCAGCTGACGACACGCGAGCGCGAGGTCCTCAGGCTGCTGGCGCGAGGGTATGCCTACAAAGAGATCGCCCGGCGGCTGTCGATTTCGGTGAAGACGGTCGAGACCCACGCCTCGGCCATTTTGCGCAAGCTGCAGTTGTCGAACCGCCACGAACTGACCGACTGGGCTCATCGACGCCGCATCGTCTGAACCAACTCAGTTTCCGAGCGCCGCCAGCTTGTGCATGAACCCCTCTGGTGGCCGGGTTGGCCGTCCGGCATCGTCGCAGATGCCCACATGGATATCGGCGGTGACGAGAACCTCTTCGCCGCGCATCACTCGTTGGTGCCAACGCGAAGACGCACGGCGGGTCTCGGCGACCTCGGTTTCGATCGTCACCACGTCTCCCGCCACCGCCGGCTTCTTGAACTTGACGTCGATCGCGGTGATGACGATCTGGATTCCGTCGGCCTGCAGGAGGTCGAGGCCCATGCCTGCGTCTTCGAGCGCCTCGACACGACCTGCCTCGAGCCAAGACACGTACACAGCGTGATTGACATGGCGATAGGGGTCGATCTCGGAGAACCTGACACGAAAGCTGGTGCGGTGGGCCACACCTTGACCCTAGACCGCCTGATGGCGCGCCTGCAGTGCCGTCGGCGGCTTGGCGATGAGCGCCAGGGGCACGGTCACCGCGGCCAGCACGGCGGCCACGATCCAGCCTGTGGTGTAGTCGCCGCCGTTGGTGTCGACGAGGCGACCCAGCACCCACGCCCCCAGGGCCCCGCCGGTGGTCGAGACCAGACGGCCTATTCCCATCACCCGCCCCAGGGTGGCGATGCCGAAGTAGTCGGCATAGATCGCAGGGCGAAGCGGGATCGAGCCCCCGAAACCCGGTGAAACCACCAGCACCGCGACGATGGCATGCCAGGGACGACTGGCGACCGCAAGCAGCAAGAAACCCACGATGAACGGCGCCATGGTCAAGGCGAACACGGCCCGCAATGCAAACCGGTCGCCCAGCAGACCGACGACCAAACGCCCGGGCGCCGAAGCGATCGAGAAGATCAACAGCGCTGCCCCGGCCAGACCCTTGCTGGCACCGAGGTCGCTCTCGATGAAAGCGGCGACGTGAACCACGAAAGCGACCCGGACGAAGTCGGTGAACAGGGTTGCCAGGTTCACCAACACGAAGGACCGAGACCTGACGGCGGCGCCGATGGGGATTTCGTGATCGCTGGCCCTGGCCTGCATGTCTCCGGCGCCATCGAGGGGCTGGTGATGATCGGCTGGTCTGCGCCTGACCCGATGCCCGACCGTGAACGCCACCACCACCAGCACCGCGGCCATGAAGCGTAGGGTGGGACGCCACCCGAATTGTTCGATGGCCAATGCCACGAAGTAGGCGAAGGTGCCGCCCAGCGCCCCTCCGAAGGTCATGACCGACATTGCGAACGCTCGCCGCTTGCGGAACCAGGTGGCGGTCACGTACTGGCCGACCTGGCCGCCCGAGGCGGTGTTGCCAACAGCGATCATCAGCATCGCGGCGTAGAAGTGCCACAACTGGGATATGTACGACATCGCTACGCAGCCCAGCGCCGACAGCAACAGCCCGGCGCGCAGCAGATGGCGCGGCGGGTAGCGGTCGAGGGCCCAGCCCACCAAAGGCGCGGCGATACCGCCGACCTCGCTGCGCAACGAGAATCCGATCGAGGTTGCGGCCGCCGACCAGGCAAATTCCTCCTGGAACTCGGTGAAGAAGGTGCCGAGCCCATAAAAGAAGAACCCGGCGATCAGCGACACCACTGACGCGGCGGCAGCGACGACGAGCCAACCCTCGTAGACCTTGCCGTCTTCGCCGCGAAGGAACGACCCGAACGAGGCGAGCCGCGCCGGCGATGAGCTGTCCGCTCGCCGTTCAACCACCGCACGAGTGTGCCGAAGGTCGCGGCCGGGTGCGAATCGGGCGCCTACGATCCTTGACGTGACACGACCAATCGCAGCGGTCGACATCGGCACGAACTCGATGCACCTGATGGTCGCCGCAACCCTCGACGATGGATCGTTTCGCATCCTGACCCGGGAGAAGGAGCCGGTTCGACTGGGCTCGGGCGGTGGCGACATGAAGCGCCTGTCGCCAGACGCCATCGATCGCGGCATCGAGTGCCTCACCAGGTTCGCGGCGATAGCGGGCCAGTGGGATGCCGAGCTACACGCCTATGCAACCAGCGCCGTTCGCGAGGCCAAGAACCGAGACGACTTCATCTATCGAGCCATGGCCGAGGCAGGCGTCGAGGTAGAGGTCATCAGCGGAGCGGAGGAGGCGCGGCTGATTCACCTGGGCGTGATCCAGTCGGTGCCGGTCGACCGCAGACATCTCGTCGTCGACATCGGAGGCGGCTCGACCGAATTCGTCGTCGCTGACTCTGCCCAGCCAATGTTGACCCGGAGCCTCAAACTGGGCGCCATACGCCTGACCGATCGGTTCTTTCCGGGTGGCGTGTGCGATGAGAAGTCGACACTGGCGTGTCGTCGATACGTGCGCAGCTTCATAACGCCCCTCACCGCTGAGATCGGTTTGCTGGACCCCGGCCTTCACATCGCCAGTTCGGGAACGGCCGAGACCCTGGCGGTCATGGCCGGCCGGCCAGAGGTGTTGGACTCGTCCGACCTTGCTTCGCTGACAGACCAGCTCGTGTCGTCGACACCCAAGCAGCGTTTGGCCATGAGCGGGCTCGACGAGCGCCGCAAGGACATCATCGCCGCGGGCGCCGTCCTGCTCGACGAGATCACCCGATCGCTCGGGATCCAGCAGTGGACCATCAGCGAGCTGGCACTGCGAGCGGGCATCGTGCTCGACATCTCACAGCGACGGACGGGCGGCACGACGCTGCACCACCTTTCCGATCTGCGACGCGAAAGCGCCCTCACGGTTGCCCGCCGCTACGAAGAAGACGTCGAACACGCCGAACACATAACCGACCTGGCATTGGAGCTCTTCGACGATCTCACTGTTTGGCACGGGCTCGGGGCCGATGAACGCGACCTGCTCGAGACAGCAGGACTGCTGCACAACATCGGGGTGTTCGTCAGTCACAGCGCACATCACAAGCACAGCCAGTACCTGATATTGAACACCGAACAGTTGGCCGGATTCACCGAACACGAGCGCAACCTCGTGGCCCAGGTGGCTCGATACCACCGCAAGAGTGCTCCCAAAGCCAAACACGTCGAGTTCAGCGAATTAGCCGAACGCGACCGGTGGATAGTCCAGGTTCTGGCCTCGATACTGCGAGTTGCGATCGGGCTCGATCGCAGTGCCAGGCGGGTGGTCAGGTCGGTCGCGGCCCACATAGAGGACCAGACCATCTCGATAGACGCCTCCGTGGACCCCGAACAAGACGCCGAGTTGGAGATCTACTCGGCCGCCAGTCGTGCCGACCTGCTGGAGAAACTGTCGAAACGCCGAGTCGAGGTAGTCGCGGCGTCACGTCCACAAAACCCCCACCCCAGCCAAGGCCGAGGCTGACATCTAGCCTGGCGGCCCGACACGGTCAGCCTTGCTGTCGCTCTGACCTGACCTGATCGATCGCCGCCAGATAGTCCTCCACGTCGACGGCGCCCGTGATCAGGTACTTGCCGTCGACGACCACAGCGGGAACCCCGCCGATGCCCGCTTGCACCGCCGCATTGTGATCGTCGATCGATTCGCGGGCAAAGGTCGCCGCGTGCTCGTTGAATCGCTCGGCGAACGCATGGGGGTCTATGCCGACGCGCGCGGCCAGCTCGACCAGCACCGTGGGATCAGAGATCGTGCGGTGTTCGACGAAGTACGCGTGGAACAGCGCGCCGTGATAGGCGCCCCAGCGGTCGGGGAACGTCGCTGCCACCCGGCTTGCGATTGCGGCCGGAAGCGAGTGGCTGGGCGGCTCGTGTTCCTGGCTCCAGGGCACGACGAAGCCCGCCTCGGGCTCTAGCTCCGCCGGCCGAGCCCAAGACCCCGTGTATCGGGTGAAGCTCTCCATAGAGCGTTCCTCGGGTTCGGGGCGCAAGAGGTAGCTGCGCCACTCGATCGACACCGAAGGTCCGGCGGCTGCCGCGAGCTTTGCGAGACGCACGGTCCCGACGAGACACCAAGGTCAGAGATAGTCAGACCAGACGGTCAACACGATCGGATCGAGCTCGGGTGAGTGGTCCATGGGCCAACCCTACGCCGCCACGCTCACCGCATGAACAGCCTCCACAGATCGATGAGGTCGTCGCCGTCGTCGAAATGATCCACGAGCCGATCGAACAGCCCGTGGGATATGACGTCGACCTCGTCGCCCCGCCCCATCACCACCAGCGCGGCTTGATCCAGCGACCGGCTGCCGTCGGTCAGGTAGGACCCGTGGCCACTGTCGCCGGCCACGTCGACCGGTATCCATCCAGTGCCGGGATCGTTGGGGTCGCCCCCGAACCACCCCAGGTCGTCGATGGGATCGCTTGCTGCAGCCATTGTCCACATCCGCACGCCACCGTTGAGCCTGCGAGGGTCTGACCCGCCAACGCCCGGACTGCCCATGACCACGACATCGTCGACGTCGGCTCTGCTCGCGGCCACACCCGCCACCACGAGCGATCCGTAACTGTGACCCAGCAGGGTCAGATGAACGGCGTCGGGCAGCCCCAGTTGGTCAAGCAGCGAATTCAGTTCGCCGATGCCCTCGTCGGCCGCTGCCCTGCTGACGACCTCGGTCCAGGCCAACGGACCAGCACCCAGCTCGTCTGGTGCGTCATAGCCATTCCATGCGACCACCGCCACTTCCGCTCCCAATCCAGACACGCGCCGAAACAGGTTCGAGGCCCTGCTAGCGGTCTTCGAGTCGAAGTTCTCGACGCTGCTGCCCATGCCACCAACAACCACGGCCACGTTGCGTGCGGTAGCCAGATCGCCGAACACCTCGACTACTCGACCCTCGCCGGAGGGGACGAATTGGATGATCTGGCGGCCACCGTCGAGCAATGCCTCGACGGCGCGGGTCGGCCCGCCAGGCGACAATGCAGCCTGTGCTTCCAGAGCAATCCT
>JAGQSP010000063.1 GCA_020439485.1 Acidimicrobiales bacterium
CGGCTGGCGCGGTGCATCTCGGCACCGACCGCGGCAGGGTCGACCAAGACATGCGCCGGGTCGCCAGAGGCACCGAGCGTGTAGACGGGAGGGTGTTCGAGCAGCAGCAGGTGGTCGGCCGTGCCGCGATAGAGCGCGTCCTGGAGGTCGAGGGCTTCGAGGTAGCCAACCCGGCCCAACCAACGCTGCCTGAGAACGCCCATCTACAGCTCGGTCGCCCAGTCACGGGTTTCGAGTGTTTGCTTGACCTGCCGCAAGAACCCGGCGGCGTAGCTGCCGTCGAAGGCGCGGTGGTCCCACGACATGGCGAGGTGGCCCACGGAGTGGATGGCTATCGACTCGGACCCGAACCGGTCGCTGACGACCACGGGGCGGCGGGCGATGCCGTCGGTGGACAGCACTGCGACCTGTGGCTGGTTGATGATGGCCGCTGTGGTGTAAGTGCCGAACGAGCCGTTGTTCGAAAGAGTGAAGGTGCCGCCGGTGATGTCGTCGACGCCGAGCGCCTTGGAGCGGGCGCGATCGGCAAGGTCGTTGATCGAGCGGGCGATCGCCTTGAGGCGCATGCCATCGGCGTTGCGGATCACCGGAACGATCAAGCCCTCCCCTTCGAGGTCGACGGCGATGCCGATGTTGACGTCGCGGTGAACCCGAAGGCCCTCTCCCTCGACCGACGCGTTCATATACGGCCAGTCGCCCAGAGCATCGACAACCGCACGAACGATGAACGGCAGGAAGGTGAGGCTGAAGCCCTCGGCCTCCTTGAAGGCAGCCTTGTGGACCGACCGGACCTGGCTGACGCCCTCGTAGTCGACCTCCATCACCGTCAGGGCGTGGGGTGCGATGGCCTTCGAATGAACCATGTGTTCGCCGGTGCGGCGCCTGATGTTGTTGAACGCCACGAACTCGCTGCGCGTTCCGACGGCCGTCGACTGCGCAGCAGCAGGCGCAGGTGCAGGCTGCGGCTGGGCCGCGGGCTGGGGCGCAGGTGCCGGTGCCGGTGCCGGTGCCGGCTGCGGCTGGGCCGCGGGCTGGGGTGCTGGGGCGGGCTGGGCCTCGCGGGCCGACGATGCGCCGGCGTCTATGGCGTCGAGCACGTCCTTGCGCGTAATTCGCCCGCCAACGCCGGTGCCCTGGATGGCCGCCGCATCGAGGTTGTTTTCACGGATGAGCCTGCGGACCACGGGCGAGAGGAGCCGATTGTCGTCGTCATCGGACGCAGCCGCCGGCTGGGCGGCGGGGGCAGGAGCTGCCGGTGCCGCCGGCTGGGGCTGGGGGGCCGGCTCGGGCGCCGGTTGCGAAGCGGGCTCTGGATCTGGCTGCTGAGCGGGCTCGGGTTCGGGCTCGGGCTCGACCGAGGCCGACTCGGGTGCGGCCGCAGGTTGCGCTGCGCCATCGCCGATGACGGCAAGCACGGCGCCGACCTCGACGGTCTCGCCCTCGGGAACGAGAATCTCGGTCAGGACACCGGCCGCAGGCGAGGGAACCTCGGAGTCCACCTTGTCTGTCGACACCTCGAACAAGACCTCATCGACGGCGACCGAATCACCGATCTGCTTGAACCAACGGGTGATTGTTCCTTCGGTGACGGTTTCACCAAGCTGGGGCATCTCGACGTTTGCCATGGTGCTGATTCCTGAGCTTCCTGCGCGTGGGTGGTCTGGATTTGTTGCTAGTTGCTACGAGATCGTGTCAGCCATGGAGGCTGCGGCCGGTCATTGCCAGAACGCTCTCGCCGAACAGTTCGGACATGGTCGGGTGGGGCTGGATGAATTGGGCTACCTCGTCGACAGTGGCTTCCCAGTTGACCGCCAGGTAGCCCTGACCGAGTTGCTCGGTGACCCACGGCCCCATCATGTGGACACCCAGAATGCGGCCACCGGTGCCGTCGGATGACTTCTCGGCGATGATCTTGACCATGCCATCGGTCTCGTTGACGATCATGGCTCGACCATTACCCGTGAACCGGTGTTTGGAAACCAGCACGTCGTATCCCGCCGACCGGGCCTGTTCTTCGGTCATACCTGCGAACGCGACCTCGGGGTGGCAATAGATCGCCCAGGGAACCTTGCCGTAGTCGATGGGCATCGGGTCTTCACCGAGGATGTCCTGGACCACCATGATGGCCTCAGCGAACCCCACGTGAGCCAATGCCGGCGTAGCGATGAGATCCCCCAGCGCGTAGACGCCCGGCTCGCCGGTGCGGCACAACTCGTCGACCTTTATGAACCCGCGCTCGTCGACCTCGACCGCTGTGTCGGCAAGACCCAACAGGTCGGCGTAGGGACGTCGGCCGATCGACACCACCACAGCCTCGACCTCGAGGTCGTCGGCGCCATCGATGTGAACAACGGTGCCGGTGTCTGTCGGTGTGTGCCCGGTGACCTTGACACCCGTCTTGACCTCGATGCCGCGCTTGGCGAACGAGCGGCTCAGCAGCTTGGAGATGTCGGTATCGACGCCTGGCACGATCTGATCGAGCCCCTCGAGGATGGTGACGTCGGCGCC
>JAGQSP010000633.1 GCA_020439485.1 Acidimicrobiales bacterium
GGAGCGAAAGGCCCGGCGGGCACGGTGGTGCTGGTGGTGTCGAGAACCTCGGCCGCGGTGGTGGTCGTCGCCTCGGTCGTCGAGCTGCTGGCGCTGGGCATCGGGTCGATCTCGACGGTGGTCGTGGTCTGGGCTGCGGCCTGGGCGTCTGCATCGACCGAGGTCGACGAGCCGCCGCTGCAGGCAACGGCTAGGAGCGATGATGCGCCGAGAAGGGAAAGGGCGCGAATGCGAAACGACAAGGGAAACGTGCTTTCGGCTCGGGCCGGGCGAAATGGGCTCGACGCAAACGGACCGCGCCGATGTTAGTTCGCCAGAACACCACGATGGCCGTCGCGGCCCACTTCACTAGTACGTTCTGCAGCCATGGCAGGAACCGTACGACTGAGCATCGATGGGCCGAAGGCAACCATCACCCTCGACCACCCCGAGCGCCACAACGCCATCAGCCGCAACATGTGGGCAGAGATGCGCGACGCGGCCGAGACCATCGCCTCGAATCCCGACATCAGGGTCGCGGTGCTGAGGGGTGCCGGCGAGCGCGCGTTTGCGTCGGGTGCCGACATCTCGCAGTTCTCCGAACACCGCTCGGATGGCAACGCCAACACGGCCTACGACGACACCACCGGAGCGGCGACGGCCGCACTTGCATCGCTTCCCATCCCGGTGATCGCCGCCATTCACGGCTATTGCCTGGGCGGAGGTCTGGCTGTTGCGCTGACCACAGATATCCGGATATCTGCTGACGACGGCCAGTTCGCAATTCCGGCAGCACGGCTGGGTGTTGGTTACAACGCTCCTGGCATCGCAGGGCTGATCTCGTTGGTCGGGCCGTCGAATGCCAAGGAGATCTTGTTCACCGCATCGAGGTTCAACGCGTCGCAGGCGCTCGACATGGGCCTGGTAAACGAGGTGGTGGCCAAGGATCAGCTGGAAGCCAGAGTCGATGAGCTGGCGTCGAGCATCGCCCAGAACGCACCCCTGACCATCGCGGCTGTGAAGCTGGCGGTTCGCGAGCTGACCAAGCCCGAGTCGCAGCGAGACATGGCCACGGTCAAAGAGGCTGTGCACCGCTGTTTCGAGAGCGACGACTACAAGGAGGGCGTGGCAGCCTTCACCGAGAAGCGTCCACCCGTTTTTCGGGGCCGCTAGTCAACGTTCGCGGCGCCCTTCCCCCCGGTTTCGCCTGCGCTCTTCGAGTTCGTCGTGCAGAGCCTCGACCTCGGCCTCCAGTTGGCGATAGCTGGCCAGGCGAGCTGCTGAGATCAGACCAGTGTCGACTGCGGCCGCCACCGCGCAGCCTGGCTCACCAGAATGGGCACAGTCGCCGAAACGGCAATCGGCCGCTGCTTCGGCGATCTCGGGAAATGCCTGATCCAGACCGCTGTCGTCCCAGAGCTGGACCTCGCGCATGCCCGGCGTGTCCAACAACAGGCCACCGCTGGCCATGGGGATCAGATCTCGCCGAACGGTGGTGTGCCTGCCGCGACCGTCCTGGCGGGTTTCTTGGACCAACTGCAGCTGCTCGCCCACCAGTGCGTTGACCAGGCTCGATTTGCCGACGCCTGATGAGCCAACCAGTGCCACGGTGGAGTTGTCGGCCGCGAGGTCGGCGAGTTCGTCGACGCCGCGTCGGCTGACACTGGAGGTCACGATGACCCGAACGCCTGGAGCCACCCTGTCTATGGCTACGAGAGCGTCCGCTATGTCGTCGCTATGCCCGGCGCGATCGGCCTTGGACAAGACGATGCTGGGCTGGGCATGACCTCCATAAGCGACGGCCAAGTAACGCTCGAGGCGCCGTTCGCTGAGGTCTCCGTCCAACCCGGTGACGATGAGCACATGGTCGATGTTTGCGCCAACGGCCTGGGGGCGGGGCTCGCGTCCCGGCGCACGCCGAACGAACAAAGACCGCCGCGACAAGACGGTCTCGATGACGTCGGCACCTTCGGCGCCCGCGGCGGGTGAAACGGTGACCCAGTCGCCAACGCTCGGAAAATCGAGAGGCCCGGTCGCCCCACGGCGAAACGCCGGAGAAACGACGGCATTGTCAGCGACCACCAAGGGGTCGGGCTCGAGGCCGAAGAGGTCGTAATAGCCCCGGTGTTCGGTGGCAACCCGCGCCAGCACTCGCCCCGGGCCCGGCGCCTCCAGCTGTTCGCGGTGAGACTCGTCCCATCCCAGGATGCTCAGGCGAGGGCTCTCCGACTGCACGCTCTGGAACCTAGCGCCGCAACCGCCCACGCCACACTCCCGATACTCGACATCACGAAGCGTGAACAACTGTCGTCATCTCGGGGAATTCAACCACTATTAGTGGCGTTCGGCCTCACCTGTTGCTAGTTTCGCCAGCACCGCGGAGGACCCGAAATGCAACCGAATCCTCAAATCGCCATCAGCACGGCGCAGACCTGGGCCATCGTCATCGTGGCTCTTGTGCTACTGGTGCTCGTACTTTGGCTGATTTTTGGCTGGAGGCCGAGGTACCGGCGCCGACAGGCCGTGGCCGCTGAGCGCTTGTTCGCCCAGGATCGCCTGGGCTCGTGGGCCCACAAGCGACTGTCCCAATGGGCGCCAGACGAGCGCCAGACAGCGTTGCGCTACTACAACGGCGTGGGCCGACAGGCCAAGGACGGAACCATCCGCGCCGACCTGGTGCCGGCCAACCACCACGCCACAATCGCCGCTTTGGCCCGCCAGGAAGGTGCCGACGAACAGTCGGCGTCGCGATGGGCAGACCTCTTGTGGCTGGGTGAACGACTCGAGAAGCGTCGCAGTCAGGCGGCCGCCAGCGCGTCGGTGCCGCGCAATGCCGGGGCTCCGTCCGACGCCGCAGCGTCGATACACCAATTCACCGAAACTGCTGCTGGTGATACGTCGCAGGTCCCGACACCAACGGTCGACAACCAAGATGTGGAAGCCGACTCGACTCACGAACAAACCCCGAGCGACATCACCCAGTCGGGCGATCGGCGCGGGTCGGGCCACCTCGAACTCGCCGCCTATGACCCGAGCGAGGACGCCACAGATATCGACCCCGACACCGAACTGCCAGCGTCGCTGGTTGCCGACGACCTAACGCTGGAGCCCGACGACGAGCTCGAAGACGACGTCACGACCACCATCGAAGAACCGACGCGGGCCGACGACCAAGCACCCGCCGCGCCACCTACGATCGACAACACGTCTCCCGGAGACACCGATGTCGAGGCCCAAGTGACCAGAAACGACGATCCCTCCATCCGCTCGTCCGAATTCGGGGACCCCAAGCCGGCCGTGCCGGCATGGATCCTCGACGCCCGGCGAGAGATCGACAGACGCTCCCAGACCGTCTCGGACAGCGAGGTGGTCGAGGAGGCGGCCGAAGAGGTCGAAACCGGAGCCGAACCGGCCAAGAGCGATACCGAAGATCTGCCGACGCCAGAGGCAGAAGCAGAGGCAGAGGTACAGGCACCGCCCGGGGCCGAAGAACCTGCTTCGTTCACCCCGTCGACCCTGGCCGAGGTGCTGGCTCTGGACGATGTCGACAGCGCCTCGACGCAAGCGACTGACGCTCCGATCGCTGCCGAAGCCGATAGCGATCCCGATGTCGATGTCGAGATCGAGGCTGGCATGGTCGAACTGGCCGACATGGCCGACGAGATCGAACAGTCCGCGGCTGCGCCGATCGACGCGACGACCGTTGTGGCCGAGTCGGACGAGATCGACGACACGGACGACACCGACGACGCTGACGAC
>JAGQSP010000064.1 GCA_020439485.1 Acidimicrobiales bacterium
GCCAGGGCCATGGTCGAGGCCGGAGCGGCCATCGTCGTGTCAGACGCCGATCTCGATGCGGACGAGCTCGAGTCGCAGTTGGCGCCGTTGTTGGGCCCCTCGGGGGCGGCTCGGCGTGAGACCATGTCGAAGGCGGCCCGCGCACTGGGAAGACCAGACGCCGCCGACGAAATTGCATCGATCGTGATGGAGGTCGCCGATGGGCGCCGATGAGGTTCTCGATCTGTCCACGCCCCGCCGGCTTCACCTGGTGGGTGTGGGCGGCCCGGGTATGAACCCGATAGCAGCCGTGCTTGCGGCCCAGGGCCACCATGTTTCGGGAAGCGACCTGAAGGATTCGGCAGGCCTCACCAGGCTGCGATCGTTGGGTGTGGAGGTAACCGTCGGCCATGACCCGGCCCTGGTCGAGGGGGTCGATGCTGTCATCGCGTCGACCGCCATCCCCGAGCGCAACATCGAGCTGGCTGCGGCACGCCAGGCCGGCATTCCCGTGCTGCACCGCATCGAGACGCTTGGTGGCATCTCGCGGTTGCGACGGACCGTGTCGGTTGCGGGCACCCACGGCAAGACGACCACAACGTCGATGTTGGCCGTCGCGCTGATCGACGCCGGCATGCACCCGTCGTTCATCGTCGGCGGCGACGTCAACGAGATCGGTTCGGGATCTGTGTGGGACGACATGGGCGATCTGTTCGTGGTCGAGGCCGACGAGTCGGACGGCACGTTTCTGGGCATCGAGACCGAACTGGCGGTGGTTACCAACATCGATCGCGATCACCTCGAATACCACGGAACGTTCGAGAACCTCATCGCTGCGTTCCGCGACTTCATGGCCAGAGCCCGCCAAAGGGTGGTCTGCGCCGACGACCCGATCGGATCCCGCCTCGGAGCCGAACTCGGTGCGGTCAGTTTCGGCTTGGCTGCCGACGCCGACCACCGAATCGTCGATGTCTCGTTCTCGCAGACATCTTCGAGGTTCTCGATCCAGCACGGCGGTCAGGTGCACGGCCCCGTGGTGCTTCCGGTGCCAGGTATGCACAACGTGCTCAACGCCGCCGCTGCGTGGACGGCAGCGGTCGTGCTCGGTGCCGACCCCGCCGACGTCCGCAAGGGTCTGGAACGGTTTGGTGGTGTCGCTCGTCGTTTCGAGTTCAGGGGTGATGCGGCCGGGGTGACCTTCGTCGACGACTATGCCCACCTGGGGCGCGAGGTTTCCGAGGTGGTGTCTGCCGCCAAGGCCGGAGGTTGGCGCCGGGTGGTGGCCGTGTTCCAGCCCCACCGCTATTCGCGCACGGCTGCGGTCCATCGCGAGTTCGCCGACGCCTTCACCGACGCCGACCTGGCAGTCATCACCGACATCTATCCGGCGGGTGAAGAACCGCGACCGGGAATCACGGGGATGCTCATCACCGACGCGATCCTCGACTCGAACCCGTACTCGCGCGTGGCTTATCTGCCCACCCGGGACGAGTTGACGCGATACCTGGTGGGAGAGCTTCGCTCCGGCGACATCTGCCTGACCCTCGGCGCAGGCGACCTGACGTCGCTGCCCGACGAGCTGATCGAACGTCTCACGCCGGCACCCACAGACGCGGGCGAACCGATAGCGGCCGGGGTTGGTGATGGCTGACCTCGATGCCGCCGTGACGGTTGCCGAGCAGGTGTTGGCCGACAGGGCCAGGTTCGGGGTCAACCTCGGTGAACGAACCACCTACCGCGTCGGCGGACCCGCTCTGGTCTTCGTAGAAGCCCGAGACGTGCAGACCCTGTGCGATGTCGGGCGTGTGGCCGAGCTCACGGGGTTGCCCACCATGGTCATCGGGCGCGGCTCGAACCTGCTGGTCGCCGATTCGGGCTTCCCCGGCATAGCAGTAGCGCTGGCCGAAGGCTTCGACGGCATCTCGATCTCGCCGTGCGCCGACCAGCCCGGTGTCGAAGTTCAGGCCGGCGGGGCAGTGCTGATGCCGGTGTTGGCTCGTCGTAGCGTCGCCGAGGGGCTGACCGGCCTGGAGTGGATGGTGGGTGTGCCCGGCAGTGTCGGCGGTGCGGTTCGCATGAACGCGGGCGGGCACGGCTCCGACGTGGCCGAGGCCATCGTCTCGGCAGACGTCGTCGATCTGTCGACCGGCCGGCTCGGCCCGTGGTCGCCGTCCGAGTTGGGTTTGGGCTTCAGGCGCTCGAACATCGAGCCCCATCACGTGGTGGTATCGGCGACCTTCCGGCTGTCGCCAGGCGACCGTTCACGAGGCGAACAGACCCTGCACGACATCGTCACCTGGAGGCGCGAGAACCAGCCAGGTGGTCAGAACGCGGGCTCGGTGTTCGTGAACCCGCACGAGGGGCAGGTCTCGGCCGGCCGGTTGATCGACGAAGCGGGCCTCAAGGGAATGCGACTGGGCACCGCCCAGGTCTCGACCAAACACGCAAACTTCATCCAGGCCGACCCCAGAGGTCGTGCCGACGACGTGTTCGCTCTCATGTGCCTGATCGCCGATCGGGTTGAAGAGCATCACGGCATCAGGCTCAGAAGTGAGGTACGACTCGTGGGATTCGAGGCCGGTGCCCTGGCCCACGAGTCGGACGCTGCTGGAGGGAATCCATGACCACAGTCTCGATAGATCCTCGGCTGCGCGCCCGCCGCAGCGCGGTGCTGAGGGCCCAGGGCCGCCGCCGGCTGCGGCGGTTGATAATCGGCCTGAGCACCATCTTCGTGGTTGCTCTGGCATGGTTCGTCGTCAGGTCCTCGTTGTTCGACGTCGATTCGATCTCGTGGTCGGGGCTGGACCAGGTCTCGATGGCAGAGGCCTCCGAGGTTGCCGGCATCGACATCGGGTCGTCGCTGTCCGACGCCGACCCGGCCACTATCGCAAGTCGGCTCGAATCATTGCCATGGGTGCTCGATGCCAGGGTCGAGCGGTCGTGGTGGGGGAGTGTCTCGATCTCGATCACCGAGCGCACTGCAGCAGCGCTGGTGATGACCCGCCAAGACGTCTGGGTGGTGGTCGACGAAGGCGGCCATGTCTTGTCGGGCCCCTCCGACCGCACCGACCTGCCGCGGCTTTCCGGCATCGCCGCTGCGGGCGAGCCCGGTTCGGCGCTGGCCACCGACTCCGCCGCACTGCTAGAGGTCGTGGCGTTGCTGCCCGAGCGGGTCAAGCCCAGGGTCGAGGGCGTCGCCCGCGACGACCTGGGCGAGTTGTGGATCTCGCTGAACACCGCCGACCGCATCCTGCTGGGCCCCGCCGAAGACCTCTCCCTGAAGGTGATCGCGCTGGCGTCGGTGCTGGACAAGCTCGACGTCGAAGGCCGCACCGGCTGGGAGATGGATGTAGCCGTTCCGACCCTGCCAGTGGTTCGCGACCTGCGCGCCGAGTGGCAGCCGCCCGCGGCCGACGACGGCGAGGCTGGATGATCCCCGGTGCTTGTCTAATCGCGCGGCCGTCTGTACCGTCAACTAGCACACGCTCCGGTAACTCTCAACTATTGATGGAGGGTTCGGGCTCGCACGCGAAACACTGCACATCGGCGAGCACCGTGCCGATGGAGTACCGTCCCGGCTTCGAGGAGGTCCGGTGGTAACACCACAGAACTACTTGGCGGTCATCAAGGTCGTCGGCGTCGGTGGCGCTGGCGTCAATGCCGTCAACCGCATGATCGATGCCGGTCTGAAGGGCGTCGAGTTCATTGCTGTCAACACCGACGCTCAGGCGTTGCTGATGAGCGACGCCGACATCAAGCTCGACATCGGCCGCGAACTCACCCGCGGCTTGGGTGCCGGCTCCGACCCAGAGGTCGGTGCTCAGGCGGCTCAAGAACACCGCGAAGAAATCGCCGAGGTGCTGCGCGGCGCCGACATGGTGTTCATCACCGCGGGCGAGGGTGGCGGCACCGGCACGGGCGCCGCTCCTGTCGTGGCCGAGATCGCAAAGGAACTCGGGGCGCTCACCATCGCCGTCGTGACCCGGCCGTTCACTTTCGAGGGTCGTCGCCGAGCGGTCCAGGCCGACCAGGGCATCACGGTGCTGAAGGAGAAGGTCGACACACAGATCGTCATCCCCAACGACCGGCTCCTCAATGTGGCCAACGAGTCGACGACCATGATCGATGCCTTCCGCATGGCCGACGACGTGCTGCTGCAGGGTGTTCACGGCATCACGTCGCTCATAACCACACCTGGCCTCATCAACACCGACTTCGCCGACGTTCGTATGGTCATGCGCAACGCCGGCTCGGCGCTGATGGGCATCGGCCGCTCTCAGGGCGAGAATCGGGCCCAGCAGGCCGCTCGCCAGGCCATCTCGTCGCCCCTGCTCGAAGCGTCCATCGAGGGTGCCCGCGGTCTGCTGCTGAACATCAGCGGCGGCCCAGGCCTTGGCATCTTCGAGGTCAACGAGGCAGCCGCCGTGATCCACGACGTCGCCCACCCAGACGCAAACATCATCTTCGGCGCCGTCATCGACGACGCCATGGGTGACGAGCTGCGCGTGACCGTCATCGCTGCCGGATTCGACCGCTGGGACGACCCCAAGGACGAGAAGCGTCCGCAGCGCTCCGAGCCGCGACGCGCCGAACCATCTCGTCCGGTCGTGGACGTGTTCGCCAACGCCGACGACGACGACGATCTCGACATCGGTGACGACGAGTTCGACGTACCCTCCTTCTTGAAGTAACGCCAAGGCTTCTGCCTTGTTGGTACTTCGCCGCCGTGTCTGCACGCCCGCATCGGGCGTTCGCGATTCGCTGGTGACCATCAGGTTCACCGAAGCTGCCGACGGCGACTTCGCAGTGGCCTCCGACGGCGTCGATCATCGGCGGCAAAGGGTCGAGCGCGGCCGCTGGACCTGGCTCGCACAGGTGCATGGTGCAGACGTGGTCGACGTCGGCAGTCCTGGCCAGTACGCCGGTGCCACCGCAGACGCCAGCGTCACCGCGGTGCCCGGAGCCGTGCTGGCGGTGCAAACAGCCGACTGCGTACCGGTTGTGTTGTGGAGCCCCGAGGGCGTGGTGGCCGCGGCCCATGCCGGCTGGCGTGGTGCGCAGGCGGGGGTGGTGGAAGCGGCCGTTCGGGCGGTGTGGGCCAAGGGCGCGTCGAAGGTCTATGGCGTCGTCGGACCTCACATCCACGCCCGGTCCTATGAGTTCTCGGCCGACGATGCCGCGGCCCTGGCCGACACATATGGTTCGGATGTGATCACCTGCACCCAACAGGGCACCACGGCTCTCGACACGAACCTGGTGGTGCGAAGGGCTCTGCTAGCGGCCGGCGCTGTGCTCGACGCCGACGTCGACCGGTGTACGTCTGATCTGGCGTTCTATTCGCACCGCGTCAGGCGCGACAGCGCCAGGCAGACCGCCACGGTGGTGGTTCGGTGAGCTCGGTCGACGGGGTGGCGCCGCCATCGCCAGACGAGATCGCCAGGCGGGTCGAACGCATTCGCAATCAGATCGCCGACGCCGGCGCCGACCCTGCAGCGGTGGTGCTCGTTGCGGTGACCAAGGGGTTCGGAGCTCAGCACGTGCTGGCCGCGCACCGGGCCGGTCTGGTCGATCTGGGCGAAAGCTATGTGCAGGAGTTCGCCGACAAGCGCGCCGACGCCGCCGTGGCGGCCATCGAAGCCGAGGTGCGTTGGCACTTCATCGGCAGGCTCCAGACCAACAAGGTGCGTGCGCTTGGCGGGGTCGAGTTGGTCCAAAGTGTCGACCGGATGTCGCTGGTGTCCGAGCTGGCCAAGCGCCGGCCGGGCCAACACGTTCTCGTCCAGGTGAACATCGGCGATGAACCACAAAAGGGCGGGTGCTCGTTCGGCGAGCTCGACTCGCTGGTGGAGGCTGCGAATTCGGGTGGGCTGGTCGTCGACGGTTTGATGGGGGTGGCGCGTATCGCAGATGCGGCCGGCACCAGACGACAGTTCGACAGGCTCATCGAGGCCGCCGACCGGCATGGGTTGGCCATCAGGTCGATTGGCATGTCCGGCGATCTCGAGATCGCGGTGGCCGCGGGCTCGACCATGGTCAGGGTGGGCACTGCGATCTTCGGCGACCGTCCGCCTCGGTGAGCGCTGCGATTTCTGGCGGCGCGATCCCGCGGCGATGATCTGCGAGGTGAGCGCTGCGATTTCCGGCGGCGCGATCCCGCGGCGATGATCTGCGAGGTGAGCGCTGCGATTTCCGGCGGCGCGATCCCGCAGCGATAACAAGGTACCCTCCACACCCAGAGGAGGTCGCTGTGCCATCGCTGTTCCAACGCACATTGCTGTACCTCGGCCTTGCGCCCGAGGAAGAGTACGACGATCTCGACGTCGAGTCAGATGTCGAGGCCGAGCGTCGCCCGGCCTATGGGGCTCCGGGCCGTCAAGCGGCTGCTCAAACGCCCGCCGCTGCGGTTCGTCCGGTTGCGGCCGAGCCCGAGCCGGTTCATCAAACCTCGGCTCCCGACATCGAGCAGGGTGCGGTCAGGACGATCGGCCGTGACGAGGCGGCCGCTGCGGGCGCCAAGGTCAGCCCACTCCCGTCTGCCGGCGGTGCTCACACCGGCACCCCCTCGGTCAGGACCTTCCCCGTGTCCAACTCCAAGCCCTACATCGTCGCTCCTCAGCAGTTCAACGAGGCCCAGTCGCTAGCCGATCGTTTCAAGGCCGATCAGGCGGTGATCCTCAACCTCCAAGAGGTCGAACGAGATCTTCGGCGGCGTCTGATCGATTTCGCAAGTGGCCTTTCCTATGGTCTCGGCGGCCGGATGGAACGCGTCGCCGATGGTGTTTATCTGCTCACGCCGGCCAACGTCGAGGTCAGCCAGGAAGAGCGCCAGCGCCTCAGCGAGCGCGGCCTTCACCACTGACACCTATCGGAGAACGCTCGTTCAATGGCCGACATCTTGTGCATGCTCACGACGCTGTACCTCCTGATCTTGATCGGGCGGTTCCTCATGAGCTTCATCCCGATCGCTCCCGACTCGCCGGTCGCACCGGTTCGGTCGGTGCTGTTTTCGTTGACCGAGCCGGTCTTGGCACCGCTTCGCCGCAGCGTTCCGCCGGTGCGCGTTGGTGCTGTGGCACTCGACCTTTCGCCGTGGATCGTGCTGCTCGGTTTGTACGTCATAAGGGCGCTGCTCGGTTGTTGAGCAGCAGATAACGGGTGTTATGGGCGTAGGGGTGCTGGAAGCGGCATAGTTGCTGGGTTTTCTTCCGCCCTGTTGCGCGCCGACGATGCTTGCTACCCTGCGTGGCCATGGAACTCACACCACAGCTGCTCGAAACCCAGCAGTTCCCCGAGAAGTGGCGCGGCTACGACCAGGACGCCGTCGACGAGTTTCTCGAGCGTGTCGGTGTCGCGGTGGCAGAACTCCAAGATCGGCTTCGCACCACCACCGAGCGTCTACGAGAACTCGAGGCCTCCGGCGGTGCTGCGCCCGCGCCAGCGCCGGCTCCCGAGCCCGTGTTGGCTCCGGTTGCCCGCACCAGCGAGACCGAGGCCAACCAGGTGGCCCGTGCCCTGATACTGGCTCAAGAGGCCGCTGATCGGGCTGTGGCCGAGGCCGAGGCCCAGGCCGAGTCGATTGTCGCCGGAGCCAACGTCGAGGCTGAGCGGATCCGCACAGAGGCGGCTGCCGAGGCTGCCCGGTTGACCGATGACGCCGAGCGCAAGCATCTGCTGGCCCAATCGAAGCTCGACGATGCCGACGCCCATGTCGCCAAGCTCGCCGATGATGCGTTGGCCGGGGCACGCGCCGAGGCCGAACGTGTCCTCGCCGAGGCCAACTCCAACGCCGAGCGCACCATCGCCGATGCTCGTGCCCAGGCCGACACGATGGTGTCCGATGCCCGTTCGGCCGCCGAGCGCGAGGCTGCCGGTTCGATAGCGGCGCGCGCCGACGAGTTGGCCGCGCTCGAGCGTCGCGTCGCCGAACGTCAGGCCCAATCCGACCGCATCTCGGTCGAACTCCACGAGCGCGAGGCAGCCTTGCGCGACGTGGTCGGTCAGCTCGAGTCGCTGGTGGGACGCTTCGGTTCTTTGTCGTCGCAGCCGGCCCGCCCGGGCCTGGTTTCGGTCGACAGCGAGCCATCGAGGCCGACGCTCACCGTGGTCGAGAACCTTGCGGCCGATAGCGGGTCCGAAGACGTCCAGGCCGATGAGCCCGTCGAGTTTGTCTCCGACATCGACACCGACACTGTCATCGACAGTGACACCGTCATCGACAGCGACACTGCGTCAGTCGACGAAACAGACGACGCCGACGATGCCGGCCCGGCGTTCACCGCCGATTCGGCCCCGGCGCTCGACGACGAAATCGAAGCCACCGACGACGCCGTCGACGAAACCGTGGCGGCCGAGGTCGACGAGACATCAGAGGTCGACTCGGTCGACGCACCCACGGGTGCGACCGTCGACGACTTCTGGGGAGACGACTCGAGCCCCACTGCGTCGGGCCAGGCTGAGGCCACATCGCCGGTCGACAACGGCGGGGTCGGCGAAGCTGCGGTGTCGTCGATCGCCGATCAGATCGATGAAGAGGTGGTCATCGACCTGACCGAGTCCGAGACGGTGCTGGCCGGAAACGCAATCAACGCCGACAGCGACGACATCGACGATCTTTGGGCCGACGTGTCCTCGAGCGATCGTTCAGCGGTCGTCGATGACCCATTCCTGGCTGCTCTGCGCGGACCCGACCGGGTCGAGTTCGACGGCGACGGCGAACCCGACGACGATCGGTCCGGCTTCAGGCGCCGGCGTCGCACACGGCGCCTGACCTGAGGCCTCAGGCCTTGGCGACGCCCAGGCTTGCCTGGGCGCCGCCCACCTTCACCAACTTGGCGTCGGTGACAGGCTCATCCGAGATGGCCACCGAGTCGGCAAGAACCGCGCCGGCGATCATCTTGCGGTAAGCGTCGACGACCGACACCACAGACGCGTCGGCAGCGATGGTCACCTCGATGCGGTCGGTCACGGCCAGATCCAGGTCCTTGCGGATCTGTTGGATGTGTCTGATCAGGTCGCGGGCCTGGCCTTCTGCTTCCAGCTCGGGGGTCACCTCGGTGTCGAGGACCACGACCGCATCGTTGGTCCGAAGGCCCGCAGCCGCGGTGCCTTCGCGGGCCACCAGACCCAGCTCGAACTGATCGGGTGTCAGCGTTCGGCCGGCCACCGTGACTGTGCCATCGCTGTTCGCGCTCCACTCTCCGCGCTTGGCGGCGCCAAAGACAACCTGCACATCGCCGCCCAGCACCGGGCCGAGCACCTTGCCGTTGGGCTTGAGGACGAACTCGGCGAGATCGCCGATCTCGTCAAACAGTTCGACCTGCTTGACGTTCAGCTCGTCGGCGATCAACGACCTCAGCTCGTCGAGGTTGCTGGCGCGGTGGCCGGCCACGGTCAGCTTCGAAAGCGGAAGGCGTACGCGCAGGCCGGCGTCCTCTCGTAGGCGCAGGCCCACCGATGCGACGTCGCGAACGCGGTCCATGTGGTCGACCAGGTCTGGATCGGATGGGAGCTCGTCGAGCGAAGGCCACGACGTCAGGTGGACCGACTGGCCTCCGGTGAGCCCGCCGTAGATCTCCTCGGTGATCATCGGAAGCAACGGCGCAGCGACCCGGCACAGCGTGGTGAGAGCCGTGTACAGGGTGTCGTATGCGTCGTCCTTATGGGCGCTGGTCTCGGCCGCGGGCGCCCAGAAGCGATCGCGGCTGCGGCGGATGTACCAGTTGTTGAGGGCGTCGATGAACGCCTGGATCTCGGCGGTGGCACCCGGGAGGTCGTAGGCGTCCATTCGCTCGGTGACGGCCTCGACGAGGCCCCGGGTCTTGGCGAGGATGTACCGGTCGAGCAGGTGGGTGCTGTCGCTGCGCAGCTCGGCTCGATAGCCGTCGGCGTTCGCGTACAGGGTGAAGAAGCTGTACGCGTTCCAGATGGGCAGCAGGACCTGGCGAACCACGTCGTCGATGCCGGCGTCGTCGAGTCGGAGATCGCCACCTCGGACGATGGGCGACGCCATGAGGTACCAGCGCAGGGCGTCGGCGCCCTTGGACGAGAAGATCTCGTCGGGCTCGGTGTAGTTGCGCAGCTTCTTGGAGAGCTTGAGGCCCTTGGCGTCGAGCACGATGCCGTGACAGATCACGTTCTGGAACGCCGGCTTGTCGAAGAGGGCACCGGCCAACACGTGCAGGGTGTAGAACCAGCCGCGCGTCTGGTTGATGTACTCGACGATGAAGTCGGCCGGGAAGTGCTCCTCGAACCACTCCTTGTTCTCGAAGGGATAGTGGACCTGGGCGAAGGGCATCGAGCCGGACTCGAACCAGC
>JAGQSP010000634.1 GCA_020439485.1 Acidimicrobiales bacterium
GTGGCATCGTCGACCTGGCCCTCGACCTGTTCGGAGCCGAACCCGAGTCGCTGCTGGACCCCACCTGCGGGTCGGGGGTCTTCTTGTTGTCCGCGGCCTCGGCGCTGGTCGCACGAGGTGCGAACCCAGACGACGCAGTTGGCCGGCTGAGCGGCTTCGACCTCGATCCGGTTGCATTGTTCTGTGCGGCGGTCGAGGTCGCCAACTGGTGCGCCACCAGTGGAGGTCGATGGACGCAGCCGAGTCTGCGGATGGGCGATGTGGTGCACTCGGGGATGCTCGACGAAGTCCGAGCTGCCGACCTGGTGGTCGGCAATCCGCCGTTCTTGTCGCAGTTGCGCCGGCGTACTGCACGAAACGCCACCCAGCGCGCCGGCGTAGGGCGCATCGGCTATGCGGACGCATCGGCGATCGTTTTGAAACGCAGCGTCGACCTGCTGGCCGATGGGGGAGTGGCCGCTCTGGTGATGCCGAGGTCGTTCCTCAGCGCCCGAGATGCGGCCCCTGTGCGCCAACACCTCGAAACCGCTGGTCGTTTGGCCGCGGCGTGGTTCGACGACCGACCGATGTTCGATGCCGCGGTGCGGGTATGGGCGCCGTTCGTGGTCAGAGAACCGGGCCATGCCGGTGACGTCGTGCTTGCGCGTGGTGACGGGGTCGAGGTCAGCCAGCGCGTCACGTTCGATGGCTGGAGTCAATTGGGGGCCGATGCCATGGAGGTGCCGCGGTTGCCGGCCGGCCGCAAGACCAGTGGCGTGCTGGGCGATCTGGCCGTGGTCAGCGCCGACTTTCGCGATTGGTTCTACGAACTGGCCCGAGCTGTGCGAGAGGCGCAGGGCCAGCACCTAGACCCCGACGAGGTCGGAGTGTTGACCAGTGGGGCCATCGACCCGGCGCGCATCTTGTGGGGGCACAAGCCCGTCAAGCTGGCGGGCACGTCATTCGACAGGCCGGTGGTGGATCGTGGGTGGCTCGAAGCACGCAGTGACGCTGCTGTTCGGCTGTCTCCCAAACTGATAGTCGCCAACCAGACCAGCGTCATCGAGGTGGTGGTTGACACCGAGGGTCGTTGGGTCGGATCGACGCCCACGATCCATGTGCTGCCCCGGGCCCACGAAGACCTCTGGCGACTGGCTGCTGTGCTTGCGTCGCCTCACGCCACGGTCGAGGCGATGCGGCGCAGCTCCGGCAACGCCCTGTCGCCCACTGCCATGCGCCTCAGCGCCAGGCTTGTGGCCGACCTGGCGCTACCCGCCGACCTCGACGCCTGGGATGAAGCGGCCCAGGCCATGTGCGATGGCGAGCCTCTGACCGTGGTGGCCGAGGCGATGTGCGACGCCTACGGGATCGACAGCAGCGACCCCATCGTCAGCTGGTGGATGGGTCGAGCCGGCAAACGGTTGGCTTGAAGCGCAGGTCAATCCGGTCGACAATCGAACCCGACCAGGCAACTCTGGACCTGGCGAGCACACCTGCTCGTCCGCAAGTCACGAAAGCGAGCCCAGACCAAGTGTTCTCAGAAGAAGACCCGACGAATCCGCCGCCCGTGTCGGGCGCCTGGTTCGAGGGTGACGATCCCGAAGATCGTGTCTTCATGCAGTTCACGCGCGGCCGCGACTTCGTTCTCGAGTCGGGCGAAACCCTTCAGGCACCCGTTCTGGCTTACGAGACCTGGGGCACGCTCGACGACACCGCTTCTAACGCCGTGTTGGTGTGTCACGCCCTCACGGGTGACAGCCACGCTGCCTCACACCCCAAGCCGCATCACCACCTGTCTGACGAAGGCTGGTGGGAACGTGTAGTGGGCCCCGGAAAGACCATCGACACCAATCGCTATTTCGTGGTGTGCGCAAATGTTCTCGGTGGCTGCCAGGGGTCTAGCGGGCCGGCCTCCACCAATCCGTCGACCGCCAAGTGCTATGGACCCGACTTTCCGCAGGTGTCGGTGCGCGACCAGGTGAGGGCCCAGGCCAAGTTGGCCGAAGAGCTCGGTGTCGAGTCGTGGCTTGGCGTCGTCGGCGGATCGATGGGTGGCATGCAGGCGCTCGAGTGGGCCGTGACGTTCCCCGATCGGGTCAGATCGGTCGCGGCTCTCGCCACCACCGCTGCCGCCAGCGCACAGCAGATCGCCTGGAGCCAGGCGGGCCGCATGGCGGTGATGGCCGACAGTGGCTGGAATTCGGGCCACTACTACGACGCTGCCCCCGGGCACGGTCCCCACCGTGGCCTGGCCACGGCCCGAGTGTTGGCGATGATCCACTATCGCTCTGACCTCGAGTTCAATGCGCGGTTCGGCCGGCTCAGCTCTCACGGTCGACCGGCGGCCGAACACGGTGCGATGTTCGACATCGAGCGCTATCTCGCCTATCAGGGCTCGAAGTTCGTCAGGCGTTTCGACGCCAACAGCTACATCCTGTTGAACAGGATGATGGACCTGCACGACCTGGGACGAGGGCGGGGCGGTGTTGCGGCGGCGCTGTCACGCGTCAAGTGCCCGTTGTTCACGGCGTCGGTGTCCACCGACTTCCTGTACCCCGAGTACCAGCAACGGGAACTGGTCGAGGGCTTCGAGGCGGCCGGTCAGTGGGCAACGCACGTGATGATCGAGGCCGACACGGGCCACGACGGCTTCTTGACCCACGGCGATCAGGTCGAGCCGCAATTGCAGGCGTTCCTGGACAAGATCGCATCCGACGGCTGACACCGCCGACAGCGGCGGCCCCCTCAGCCGTTGCGGTCTTCGAATGTTCGGGCGACGACCCGGCTGGCCGGGTATTCGACCTGGTGTGGTAGCTCGTGTGGTTCGGTCCTGACCCGAGCCACGAAGTGGCCATTGGGGCATGTTCGCGGCATCTTGACCCGAGGCTCGGTATCGACCCTGGCGCTTGCCAGCGAGGTAACGAACACGCTGGCGAGGCTGGGGTCGGTCATGAGTCGCATTGTTCCGGGTGCCGGCGCCGACAGGGGCGATTCGCCTCTCTTGACCCTCTCGGGTGCCACCGGCCAACTGATCGGCTCACCGCATTCGATGCACTCGAGGATGACCCTTCCCTTGGACGGGATCTCGAGGTTGGTGGGGATATGGAAATTTGCCGTCATAACCGATGGCAGTGACGCACAGAGCGACCGTCTGGTCGCGAGATTCTGCGAAAAAGATCACACTTTGACGATTTCTGAGATCTCGCCCAGTTCGTCTGGGGTCATCTCCCAGCCGTCGGCGGCCGCGTTGGCCACTATCTGGTCGACGCGTGTTGCACCGGCGATCACCGACGACACCGGTGCGTGTGCCAGCAGGTACCCGAACGCCAACTCGAGGATCGATCGGCCGTGGTTGGACGCGTATGACGTGAGCACCCGGGTGCGGTCGAGTTGCCAGTCGGCCAGGAACATCTCCTTGCGTTCTTCTGGCATCGCGGCAAGCCGCGAACCCTCCGGTGGGCCTTGGGGAGTGACCTTGCCCGTCAGCAGCCCGCTCTCCAGGGGGAAGTAGGGAAGGAAAGCCAAGCCCAACTCCTCACACGCGGGGATGACATCGGGCAGGGGCTCGCTGTGCAGCACCGAGAACCGATTCTGGACACTCGCAAACCTCGCAAAGCCGCGATCGTTGGAGACCTCGTTTGACTCGCCCAACAGGTCTGCACCGTAGTTCGAGCACCCGATGTGGCGGACCTTGCCGGCAACCACCAGATCGTTCAGTGCGCCGAGGGTGTCTGCCACGGGCACCTTGGCATCGGGGAAGTGGTGTTGATAGAGGTCGATCCAGTCGGCGCCCAGTCGGCGAAGGCTGTTGTCGACCGCCTTCTTGATCCATTCTGGGTGTCCGCCCGTGAGGGTCTCGGGAACGTCGTAGGCACCGAACTTGGTGGCGATCACGACGTCGTCGCGCTGGCCCTTCAGCGCCTTGCCCAGATACTCCTCGGACAGGCCGTTGCCGTACACGTCGGCCGTATCGAAGAAGTTGACCCCGGCGTCGAGCGCGGCGTGAACGACCTTGGCGGTGTCGGCTTCGTCGAGGCGCATGCCGAAGTTGTTGCACCCGAGACCTATGACCGACACGTCGATGTTGCCGAGCTTGCGATGTTTCATGTCGTGTAGCGTCGCACGTCGTGCCCGAGTTGGTCGAGGTCGAGATCTACCGCCGGTCGGTCGAACCCGTCGTAGGGCGGCGTGTCGAGGCCGTTCGCACCCCCGATAGCTGGTTCTTGAAGGGCGGCGTGACCCCGGCAGCCCTCGACGAAGCGCTGGTCGGGGCCTCGGTGAGAGCCAGTCGGCGCCTGGGAAAGCTGCTCATGGTCGACATCGGCGACACCACCCTGGGCCTGCGGTTCGGGATGACCGGCCGCATCGTGGTCGACGGCAGCCAGCCGATAGAGCGCCTTCTCTACTCAACGGTCAGCTCCAGCGAGAGATTCGCGAGGTTTGGGATCGGGTTCGACGACGGCTCGGAGCTGTCGATCATCGATCCGCGCCGTCTTGGTGGGGTCGAGCTTGCGCCAGACGAATCGGCGTTGGGACCAGATGCAGCAACCGTCTCGAAGCGCCAAATCGAGGCGGTGCTGACGGGACGAAGAAGCCTCAAGGCCGTGCTGCTCGATCAGAGCCGCATTGCCGGAATCGGCAACCTGATCTGCGACGAGACCCTGTGGCGCGTCGGCCTAGACCCAACACGCCCGGTCGCCACCTTGACCAGCGCCGAAAAAGCTGCGCTGGCGCGTGCCATCCGCGAGACCGTTGGTGTGCTGACCCGCCGGGGTGGCTCGCATCTGGGAGACCTGCAAGACCATCGCGTCGAGGGTGGTGTGTGTCCCCGAGATGGTGCACCACTCAGACGCGACCAGGTGGGTGGGCGCACCACCTACTGGTGCCCTCAGCATCAGCGCTGATCTAGACATCGCGCCCGTCATGGATAGGTCTGGCACGAGTACAGTCGCACGTGTGCATTGGAGTCGGGCGATAAAGCTGCTGCTGGCCACTGCAGCTATCGCCCTGGTGTCGGTGTTCGTTGCCGTCTCGCCTGTTGGTGCGCTGGCGCTGTTGGCTCAGGCCCAGACCGAGGTCGACGACGGCACCAGGCCCATGCGCATCCTGGCCATCGCCATGGGTGTGCTGGCAGTGCTGCTCGGTGTGCTGACCTACTTCTACTGGAAGGCCACAACCCCACCGGCGCGGCGTGGCTATCTGCCCATGCCCGACTGGTCGGCCGAGCCCAGGCTCGAGCGTCGGCCGAGCCCCACGGCGGGCGAGGTGGCGGGTGCCCCCCACGTCGAGGCCGAGCCCCGCACACGGCCCCCGCAGGCTGCACCTTCGCTGCGAGACTCGCTCAAGGCGCGGCCGGTTCTGGGCGACAAGCTGGCCGATTCGGGCAACTGAGCCTCTAGGTTTTGTTACATGGCTGAATCTCTCGACGTAGATGCGATGATCGCCAGGTTCCGGGCGCGGGCCGATGCTGCCAGGCGCCGAAACCTGCCACCCGTTGGTGGAGATGAGCGCAAGGCATTCCTC
>JAGQSP010000635.1:0-364 GCA_020439485.1 Acidimicrobiales bacterium
AGGTCAAGACCGAGCACGTTCACGACCCGCCGCCCTGGTCGTCGGTGAACAGCCGAAACACCAGCTCGTCGGCCTCGCCGTCCGAGGGAAGCCCTCGGACGGCGCACATCTGCTTCAGATCGGCGAGCGGGTACCCCTCGTACTCGTTGCCTTCCGGCGCGACGTTCTTCGCTGCCGTCTTCTTCGCCGCCGCCCGCTTCTTCGCAGCCGTCTTCTTCGCAGGCTCAGGGTCAGGTTCGGCCACGGTCGTCTCGATCGCTTCGACCGGTTCGTGCTCAACCTCGTGATCCTCGATGTTCAACGCGATCTTGCGGATCACCTGCCCATCAAGCTGCACAGCGTGCTGAGCCTCCGGCGCCAACTG
>JAGQSP010000635.1:543-1972 GCA_020439485.1 Acidimicrobiales bacterium
TCCCACTCGCCGGTCTGACGGTGCACAAGGTAAGGGTTGGTGCCGTCCTGCCAGTCGAACTCGTCACCGGGCCGCACCGCGCCCGTTGTCACCACCCACCCGTTACGGGCCGCGAGTTCCTGATAGCCGCGGTAGCCGATCTGGAACGTGGCGGTAAGTTCGCCTTTCAACCGGCGGGGGATCAGGTAGCACTGGCCGAGCGCCGAGCCGATCTCGAGGCCGAGCTGAGCGGACAGCATCAGCCCGCCAAGGATCGATTCGTGGGTGCATTGGCGCAGCATCGGGGTGCGGTTCGCTTCGGTCAACGCGACCCGCAGGAACCGGTCGGCTGACATCGATTGGGGTAGGGCCCGCTCGATCGATTTCTGTTGCGCCTTCAACAGCTCTTGAAAGGTTCGAGGCCGGGTGTCGTCTCGTGCGCCGGCTTCGGCGATCTGTGTTGCCAACTCGCTCATCGGGCACCTCCACGTGCGAACCGGAGCACCCGAGAGTCGGGTCTGCGGTGTTTGTCCTCCAGCGCCGCGAACTGTTCAGCGATCGCTGCGAACTCGACGTCAGCGCGGATAGCTGCCATGTCGGGCCGTCCTGCCTGCGGTTTCCATGTGACCGCCGGTTTCCCGCTGGTCGAGTCCTCGAGCACGCCGGCTGTGCGGTCCTTCAGCCATTGCATGAACCGGGCGTCAATCGCGTCGATCTGCTCGTCGAGCGCTTTCTGTTCGGCTTTCAACGCGGCCCGTGTCTCGACGAACCCGCGCGCTGCGGGCGGCAACACGACCGGGTCGTCATCGACAACGTCGCGGTACATCGACTTCAACGTGTCGCGGGCCAGCATGTCGGCCTCCGGTTCCACCCTCGCGACGATGTGTTCGTGCCAGAACCAGTCGACAACCTCGCGGATCATTCCGATCGCGTCGTCGTCACGTTCCACAGGCACAGATCGCAGGTCACGCCCGCCGATCAGCACCGCCACGAACGCCCGCTCAAGACCGAGCACATCCAGGTAGTGCTGGACCTGGATCTGGTAGTAGTCGGGCACTTTCGGCGCCCCGTTATCGTCGACCCACCGGTCAGCGGACCACTCGCCAGTGGTTTTCACTTCCAACACGGCGACGTCGCCCGCCTCGAGCATGCGGGCGCACTCGGCGAGCAGTTCCGCTTTCGACAGGAGCCCTCCGAGGTCGGGATGGGTGAGGGTTTCGGACCTGTCGAACGGTGATTCTGTGAGTACGAACCTGTCGACGTTCGCTATCGCCCACGGCCGGCTGTTCGACCGCCACGTGACCGGCGCCGAGATCACACACATGTCGTGGTCTCTCGCCCATTCGGTCGCTACTACCGGTTCGAGAACTCGGCCCCATCGCATCGCCTGGTTGTCGTCGATGGTGTGGCCGTGCACTTTCGACGCGTACACGTCGAACCGGCCAGCCCA
>JAGQSP010000636.1 GCA_020439485.1 Acidimicrobiales bacterium
TTCAGGAAGTTCATGGCGATGCCGCCACCCATGGTGCCCGCACCGATGATGCCGACCTTGTCGACGGGAAGCACCGGCGTGTCCTTGGGAAGGTCCGGGATCTTCCACACCTGACGTTCGGCGAAGAAGACATAGCGCATGGCGGCCGACTGTTCGCCCTCGACCAGCTCGGTGAACAGGCTGCGTTCCTTCTTCAGACCCTCGTCGAAGGGAAGGTTCACCGCGGCCTCGACGCACTGGATGATGTTCTCGGGAGCCATGTAGCCCCGGAACTTCTTGGCGTTGGCCTTGCGGAAGTCGTCGAACAGGCCTGGGTTGGCACGGTCGGCGTCGATCTTGTCGCTGAGGTCGCGAACCCTGGCCAACGGCCGGCCTTCGGCAACGATACGAGCGGCGTAGGCCTTGGCATCCTCGAGCAGTTGGCCCTCGGCGGCCAGCTCGTCGACCAGGCCCATCTCCAGGCATGCAGCGGCGGGCACGTGGGTGCCTTGGGTCATGAACTCGAGAGCCTTCTGGGCACCGACGATGCGGGGCAGGCGCTGGGTGCCGCCGGCTCCGGGCAGCAGGCCCAGGTTCACCTCGGGCAGGCCGCACTTGGCGCTGGGCACGGCGATTCGGTAGTGGGCACAGAGCGCGACCTCGAGACCTCCGCCCAGGGCGGTGCCGTGGATGGCGGCTACCACCGGCTTGGGCGAGCCCTCGATCATGCGCTGTACCTCGGGCAGCTCCTTGCCGGCCCGCTTGCCGCCGAACTCGCTGATGTCGGCACCGGCGATGAAGGTGCGGCCGGCGCAGATCAGCACGATCGACTTGGCGTCGCTGGCGATGGCGGCCTCGAACGCGTCGTACAGGCCGTCGCGCACGTTGGCGCTGAGGGCGTTGACCGGGGGTGAGTCGAGCGTGATGACGGCGATGTCGCCGTCGTGGCTCAGGTCTGTCACTTCGTTGATGGCCGTCATTGCTTGATCTCCTCGATGATTCCTAGTTCTTTGGCGCGCTTTTGGATCCACAGCGGTGGTGGCTCGGGCTCGCCTGCGATCTTGTTGGCGACGTGCGGACCGTGTTCGTCCCACACATGGCACGTGTTCATGATGCGCTTCCACGAGTCGTTGTCGTCGCGGCTCTCGAGCATGGGGTCGGGGTCGCCGTTGATGTGGGCCTCGGCTTGGCGCATCGACCAGAAACACTGCATTGCGACCGGTGCCATGGCCTGCAGAAGGGCTGTCACGTGTGTGCAGCCCCTGGGGCCACCGAAAAGCTCTCGGACCTTGTGGGTGAACCCGCGTGCTATCGACAACCCGATCAGGTTGCCGTAGTGGGTGGTGATGCCGGGGCAGTCGCCGTGGGGATGTGTCTCGAACTCGGTGTTGACACCGCGGATCACCAGGGTCGGGAATTCGATCTCGAGCGACAGCTGCATGTGGTGGATGGTCATGGGCTCGGGGTCACCGCGCAGGTACAGCCCTGGCGGTTTCTGGTCGCGGATGGCGCCCTGTATCAGCAGGCAATCCGAGGCCAGGCGGTATGCCCGCACGCGGTACTCGCGGTCGTGCAGTATCGGATCTGCGCCCGGTGGTGGGTCGGGCAGGATCGAGTCGGTTCTGAACATGTCGGTTGCGTCCATTCGGCTCAAGATCGAACCAGATCCGGCCCAGCCTTGCACAATCGGGCGCGCCCGACCGGCGCCCTCCCTTTGGCGAACACCGGTGTTTGGGTGTCGCCAGACGCCGTGCAAACACCGGGGTTGGTGGCTTTGGGGTAAGACGAGCGACGCGCTGGGCGCTGGAAGCGCTTGCTGTGGGCCAAGATGGTGGGATGGCCGGTTGGCAGTTCTGGATCGACAGGGGAGGCACATTCACCGACGTGGTGGCACGTCGGCCCGACGGCACCCTGGTCACCCACAAGCTGTTGTCGGAGAACCCCCGCCGATACGACGATGCCGCAATACAAGGCATCCGCGACCTGCTGGGTGTGGGTGCAGACGAACCCCTGCCCACAGACCAGATCGACTGGGTGAAGATGGGCACTACGGTGGCCACCAACGCCCTGCTGGAGCGCCGAGGCGAACCGACCGTACTGGTGACCACCAAGGGGTTCGCCGACGCGCTGCGCATCGGTTATCAGGCCAGGCCCGACATCTTCGCCCTCGACATCGTGTTGCCCGAGATGCTCTATTCGGCGGTGATCGAGGCGGACGAACGGGTCGCCGCCGACGGCGCCGTGGTCAGAGCACTCGACGAAACGGCTGTAGAGGCCGCACTGGCCGCGGCCAGGGCCGAGGGGTTCGACTCGGTGGCGATCTGCTTGATGCACGGCTATCGACACACGTCACACGAGGCCCAGATCGCGGCAATGGCCAGACGCATGGGCTTTGGCCAGGTGTCGGTGAGCCACGAAGTCTCGCCGCTGATGAAGCTGGTGGGGCGCGGCGACACCACCGTGGTCG
>JAGQSP010000637.1 GCA_020439485.1 Acidimicrobiales bacterium
GACAGGGCAGCGAAGGGCACACCTGCAACCGAGGCGTCGGGAACGATCTGCATGTCGCTGGGCAGGCGTCCACCGAACAGCTCGACCAGCGGGTCGATGAGCATCTCGCTCAGCGAGGCCAACACCTCGGCGCCGATGGCCTGGTTGATTGGGCCGTGACGATCGGCGAGCTCGCTGTTCATGGCCCGGCGCCTGATGGCGCCCAATCGTTCTACCTCGCGCGCAATGTCGAGCACCCGTGCCAACCGAGCAGTGCGCACACCGGCTGCGCCGTCGACGAAAGCGAACAGATCGGCGCCAACGGTCTGCATGACCACCTGTGCCACCGCGGCGTTGCTTGCACTTCGGCGAGGCTTTGCCGTCGCCGGCCTGCTGAGTGGTGTTTCCAAGTGGCGGGCCCGACGAACCAGCGCTGCGGCTTCTGTCTGCGGGGCGGTCAACAGGCCCGAGTAGATGGCGTCCAGCTCGTGGCTGTGCATCGCTGTGACAGCGTCTATCCGTCCGTGGAGCCGGTCGGTGAGAGTCTGCGATCGATCGGTGCCGATGATCTCCAGAGCTCGATCGACCTCGCCGTTGTCGAGCAGGGTCGCCACCAGTTCCTCGACGACCTGCGCACGCGACGCCAGGAAGCCCACTCGGTGAAGTTCGAACGCCAGGTTCGAGCGCTGGGTGCTGGTTATCTCGTGTGCTGCTTCGAAATGCTCGAGTGCCGCCGCCAGGTCGCCGCCGGCGCGCGCCACGCGGCCTGCGCAGGTCCGGATTTGCCAGTCCAGAGCAGGCATGGCCAGCCCGGCAGCGACATCGCGGGCGCGGTCCAAAGCTGCGGCTGCCGCAGTGGGGTCCAGCTCGCATTCGGCAGTGCGCACCAACGCCTCGGCGAGGTCGGCCGGGTGGGTGGTGTCCAGCAGCGCCAGGGCATGGCGTGCCGACGCCAGGGCCGTAACCCCTTCGCCGGCTCGGGACAAGGCCACCAGAGACCGCGCCTGGCCGACCGGGTCTCCCAACTCGACGTATCCATCCGCAGCCTGCTGCAGGTCGGGGGCCGCATCGTGGGGCCGCCCACCGGCCAGGCGGGTGATGCCACGGTTCAGCAGCGCTTGGATGCGCTCGGGGCTTCTGCTGTTGTCGGCGAACGACTCGATGACCGACGTCTGGGCCTCTTCGGCCTCGTCGAGCAGGCCGAGCGTGCAACAAGCCTCGGCCAGTTCGATCTGAAGTTGGGCCCAAGTCGGCGACTTCTGCAGGCCGGCGAGGCTGCGCTTGGCGAGATCGATCGTGGCACGCGCGGCCACGATGTGGCCCGACCTCAGCTCGGCTCGAGACAAGAAGGCCAGTGCCCGACCCTGCGAAAGCCGATCGTCAACCGCCTCGAAGTGTTCGGCGGCGGTCCTCAGAACCTGGGCCGCCTCGTCGACCCGGCCCAGTTCCAGCAGTTGGAGTCCCTGGTTGGCCCACGAGCGGGCGACGTCGTCCTTCAGGCCCAGTTCGGCATAGGCCGCCTCGGTGTCCAGGTGCGAGTGCAGCGCGGCAGCGTGTTCGCCCAAGTAGCCCAGGGCTACCGCCAAGTTCTCGCCCGCTGCTGCGCGCAACCATGTGGCCTCAGCGATGTCGTCGCCGAAGGTCTGCGGGTCGACAGCGTCGATCGTGGCCAACAGTTGACGGCCCACCGCGGCTGCCTGACGGTGCTGGCCAAGGTCGTCCAGCACGTTCATTCGGCCAAGGTCGCTTCGAAGGGCGCGCAACACCTGACCGCACGCCTGCCAGTTGTCTCTCGCCGCGTCGATGTGTCGCAGCGCGGCTCGTGGCTCGCCGGCGTTCACCAGCAGTCGCGCCTGCAGATAGTGGCGGCGCGCCTGGGTTGCCGGCTCTTGATCGCCGGTCATGTCAGAAATTGCTTCCAGCATGCTGAGAGCACTGTGAGGGTCTGACTGGGCCAGCGCTTCGGCCTGGGCCAATACGGTTTCGAGCTCGATCGCAGACGTGTCCATCGTCAGAGCTCCAGATCGATGCGCTTGGTGGAGGTGGGGGAGTTGCACAC
>JAGQSP010000638.1 GCA_020439485.1 Acidimicrobiales bacterium
GCCTGATCGTCATCGGCGCGCCGCCGTCGTGGGCGTCGTTGTGTTTGGCGGCGCCTGCGCTGTTCCTGGGGCTGGTGGTGAACATCACCGCCCAGCACGTGTTCGCGGCAGTCGCGTTCTGGTTGCGCAACTCGCGAGCCACATGGTTCGTTTACCAGAAGTTCGTATTTGTCGTGGGCGGCATGTTGTTGCCGCTCGAGGTGCTGCCCGACTGGCTCGAGACGCTGGCCCGGTGGCTTCCGTTCATGGCCATGGCCTACGTTCCGGCCCGGCTGGCGGCAGGATTCTTCGAGCCCGAACTGCTGTTGATACAGCTCGCCTGGTTGGTGGTCGCGTTCATCTCCGCTGCTGCGGTGTTCAGTTGGGGCGAGCGCCGACTGACGGCGGGTGTGTCGTGAGGGCGGCGCGGGCCCTGGCCCGCACCTGGGTCGGCTCGATGCAGGACGCGTGGGCCAACCGACGGAGCTTCTGGTTCCAGGCGTCGGTCATGATCGTGAACGACTCGTTCTGGGTCGTGTTCTGGCTCATCTTTTTCGAGCAGCTGGGCGAGGTGCGGGGCTGGGTCCTCGCCGACGTGATGGTGCTGCAGGCTGTTCTCACCGCTGTTGGAGGGGTTGCGCTGGGGTTGCTCAACAACTCGCGTCATCTGGGGCGGCTGATCGCTCAGGGCGCCATCGACGAGGCGTTGGTGTTGCCGGTGCCGACGCTGGCATACCTTCTGGTCAGGCGTATCGAACCGGTCAACATGGGCGATTTGGCCTTTGGAATCGGCCTCTTCGTCGTGGCCGGCAACCCCACACCGGCTCGTGCCGCGGCCTTCGTCGTCGCGGTGTTCATCGGCGCAACGGCACTGGTGTCGTTTCTGGTGCTGGCGGGGTCGACGGCTTTCCTGGGCGGTCGGTCCGACGTTGGCGAACTGGGCTTTCACTCGGTGGTGCTGTTCGCTTCGTACCCGGTCGATGTGTTCAGCGGCATGGTGAAGGTCCTGATGTTCACCGTGGTGCCGGCGGGTTTCATCACCGCATTGCCCACACGGTTCGTCAGAGACCTCGATCCGTGGGTCGCGGTTGCCTCGGCGGCGTTCGCCGTTGGACTGGCTTGTGTGGCTGCACTGGCGTTTCGTGCCGGTCTGCGGCGCTACACCAGCGGTGCCATGTGGGTGGCGGCCTGAGCTTCCCAGCGGCCGTGCATCACCGAAGATCGGTGTATTGGGCACGCAGCTGGGCCACCCTCAGCTTGCCCGTCGGTTCGCGGGGCAGTTCGTCGATGAAGTCGATCGTGCGGGGCAGCTTGAACGATGCCAGCTGGGTGCGGCAATGCTCGACGAGCTGCACGGCCAAGTCGTCCGAGGCATGCCACCCCGTTGCAGGCTGCACCACGGCTTTGACCTCCTCTCCATACTCGGCATTGGGTATGCCGAACACGGCGACGTCGAACACCGCCGGGTGTTTCATCAGTACCTCTTCGACCTCGCGCGGGTAGATGTTGATGCCGCCGGCGTTGATGGTGAACGACTTGCGGTCGGTCAGGTACAGGTAGCCGTCCTCGTCGACATAGCCGATGTCGCCGAAGGTGCCCGACCCGCCAGGGCCCCTGGCGCCCGCGGTCTTGGCCCCGTCGCGGTGATACGAGAAGTCGGCGCTGTTGGCAAACCAGATCTGGCCGATCTGGCCAGGCCCCAGCGGCCTGCCGTCGTCGTCCAGGATCTGCACCGGCCCGCGGATAGACCTGCCCACCGAACCCTTGTGGGCAAGCCATTCGTCGGGGCCGATCACACACATGCCGGCGCCTTCGGTGCCTGCGTAGTACTCGTGCACGATCGGGCCCCACCAGTCGAGCATCGCTTCCTTCACGTGCACCGGGCACGGGCCTGCACCGTGGATGGCAAACACATGCGACGACAGGTCGCGCCCGTTTCGGTCTGCCTCGGGCAGCGCCAGCATCCTCACGAACATGGTCGGAACCCACTGGCTGTGGGTCACCCGATAGCGCTCGATGGCTTCCAGCGCTCCGGCGGCGTCGAAGCGCCGCATCACCACGGTCGTCGCTCCGATGCGACCCATCTGCAGCAGGAACGTCAGCGGTGCCGAGTGATACAGCGGCGCCGTCGACAGATAGACGCTGGCGGGCTCGATGCCGTAGGCCGAGGCCAGCATCCGGTCGCCCGGCGGCAGTTCTTCGATCGGTTCGGGCGGCGCCGGACGCCTGACCCCCTTGGGGCGGCCAGTGGTGCCAGACGAGTACAGCATGGTGATGCCCTCGACCCGATCGAACCGGGCTTGGGCGGCACCCTCGCGCCAATCGATCGCGCCCGGCACGTCGACATCGACGACGCGAACGGCCCGGCCAGCGCTGGCCGCCGCCTCACCGGCAACAGCCGTTTCGTTCGAGTGGATCAGCACCGTCGTCTCGCAGTCGGCGACCATGTAGGCGATCTCGTCTCGGGTCAACCGGCTCGAGATGGGGGTGTAGCGCAGGCCCGAGTACTGGGCGGCCCACACCATCGCAGCGAACTCGAAGCGGTTCTCGAGACAGAACGCCACCGGATCGCCGGGGCGAAGACCCAGGTCGTGCAGGTGGTTCGCGGCTGCCACCGCCATGTTGTGCAACCCGGCCCAGGTCAGGGTTTCGCCGGTGTCGGCGATGATCAGCGCCGGATCGTCGGGGCGGTTTGCAGCATGGTGCCCGGGGTTGGCCATCGGCCGAACGTAGTCGCTGGTTGCGGGGCGGCATAGCTTGCACCCATGGTTGAACCAACAGCAGACCACTTGATCGTCCGGCTCGACGGCGACGGCGACGCCGAGGCTGTCGAAGCCGCGATCGGCGAGGCGGCGCGATCTGGGGTGGCCATGGCGATCAGGTTCGACCTGGGCCGGGGGGTTTCACGCGACGTCGCCAGGAGTGTTGCCCGTTCGATGTGGGGGCACGGAGACCTGCTGGCTCGCAACTGTGTTGGATTGGGCCTGGTGGTCGCCCCCGACGACGACCCCGACGAGGTGCTCGCAGCCCTCGGGCGCCTGACGGTTCCGGCGACCGCTCTGCACGACGGTTCGCTGCTCGACGGCTGGATTGCAGGACAACTGGCGGCCGGTGCGCAGCGGGTGCGGCCTGTTGCCAGCGGCCGCACGGTCGGTGCGTCACCCCAGCTCTACGACTATGTGCTCGACCACATGAGCCAGCCGCTCGACTCGACCGCGGCCGAACTCGCCGAGACGACCCGCCAACGGTTCGGTGCCATGGCCGGCATGAACATCGGCGAGGATCAGGGCCGGTTCCTCAAGCTGCTGGTCGAGATGACAGGCGCTCGCACCGCGGTCGAGATCGGCACCTTCACCGGCATGTCCGCATTGTGGGTGGCGCGGGGCCTGGGCCCGGAGGGGACCTTGCACTGTTTCGACATCTCCGACGAATACCCGGCCGTCGGCCGACCCTATTGGCAGCGTGCCGGGGTCGACGATCGCATTCAGCTGCACATCGGTCCCGCCGCCGAGCGCCTGGACGACCTGGGCGATCAGGCAATCGACTTCGCCTTCATCGACGCCGACAAGGCGGGTTACGCGTCATACATCGAGGCTCTGCTTCCCCGAATGTCACCACGGGGCCTGATCGTTCTGGACAACGTCCTCTGGAGCGGCATGGTGGCTGGTCCGCCGGCACCCGGAGACACCGGAGCTCTGCAGGATCTGAACGACCACCTGGCCGGACGAGCCGACCTCGACGTCCTGATGCTGACCATCGGCGACGGCATCACCTTGATCCGCAAGCGCTGATCCCTCGCGGCACGCACGGGTCGGAGGCCAAGTCGCGCAGTCGCGTGGGGCACAATGGCGCGACAGGTCGGCGAACCGAGGAGCCAAAGATGGAGACGATCCAATACAGCGTCAGCGAAGGCGTAGCGCACATCCGCTTCAATCGGCCAGAGGGCGCCAACGCGGTCAACCCGACGTTTGCTGCCGATCTGCGCGCCGCGATGCTCGAGGCCGCCTACGACGACGCAGTGCGTTCGGTCGCCGTAACCGCCGAGGGCAAGGTGTTCTGCGCCGGCGGCGACCTCAAGTTCTTCAACGACTGCGGTGACGCTCTGCCCCAGACCGCGGCCGACATGTTGGTCGACTTCCACGGCGCGATCTACCTGATGAACAGCATGGAGAAGGTTGTGGTGGCCTCGGTCGGCGGTGCGGCCGGCGGCGCGGGCCTGTCGATCGTCTCGTCGTTCGACCTGGTGGTCGCATCCGAGAACGCCAAGTTCACGATGGCCTACACGCGTGCGGCGATGACCCCCGACGGAACATCCACCTACTTCCTGGGTCGTCACATCGGGCTTCGTCGCGCGCTCGACCTGACCCTGACCAACCGTGTGCTGACCGCCGACGAGGCCGAGGCGTGGGGCCTGGTCAACCGGGTCGTACCCAAGGGCGAGGCCGACCAGGCAGCGCTCGATCTGGCGGCTCAGATGGCGGCAGGTGCGTCGTCGGCTCTCGGCAAGGCCAAGCGCCTGATCTACGAGGGCTTCGATTCGGCGCTGCCCGAAGCGGGCGAACGTGAGGGCATGGCCATCACCGCCGCGATGGCATCGGCCAACGGCAAGGAGGGCATCGCCGCCTTCGTCGAAAAGCGCGAACCGAACTTCGGCTGACATCGGCCATGAGCAAGTGGGGTCCCAGGTCCAGAGACGGCGGCATCGACCGCATTCCACTGCCCATCCCCGACGGTGAACTGTGGCTGTGCGGCAAGCATGCGATCGGCCCCGACGTCGGCGCCGCGATGCTGCGGGCGAACGGTGCGGGCACTGTGGTGTGCCTAACCGAGCGCTACGAGCTGGCCGACAGATATCCCGACTATGTCGCCTGGCTCGACACCAACGCCGCTGACTCGCCGGTCCACGGACGCGCCGCCGCTATTTGGCACCCCATACCCGACCTGCACGC
>JAGQSP010000065.1 GCA_020439485.1 Acidimicrobiales bacterium
TGAGGTCTTCGAAGCGGTCGATCTCGCGCAGGCCCTTGAAAGCGAACCACCACACGACGACCACCGCGATGGTGAGGGCGCCGCCCAAAACTATGGCTCCGACCAAACCGAACCACTCGGCGGTGACGCCGCTCTCGAAGGCGCCCAGTTCGTTCGACGCGCCGATGAACACCGCCTCGACGGCCATGACCCTGCCTCGCATGCGGTCGGGCGTCACCAGCGGAACGATGGTCAGCCGGATGTACACCGAGATCATGTCGACGGCCGCGATGAACGCCAGCAGTCCCAAAGCCACCCAGAAGCTGCGGGTGAGGCCCAGGCCCACGGTGCCCAGGCCGAACGCTCCGACGGCTATCAGCAGGGTCTTGCCGACTCGTCGGTTGAACGGATGGGCGGCCAGGTACAGGGCGGTCAGCCCCGCGCCGATGCCACCGGCCGCACGCAGCCAACCGAGCCCCACAGCGCCCACGCCCAGGCGTTCTTCGGCCAGGGCAGGAGCCAAAGCGACCGCACCGCCGAACAACACGGCGAACAGGTCGAGGCCGATCGCCGCCAGCAGGATCGGTTCGGATTTGACGAAGCGCAGCCCCTCCATCGCCGAGCGCAACGACGGCCGCTCGTCGCTCGAGTCTTGTTCGATCTTGTATCGCACGAAATGGATCATCGACGCCGAGGCGGCCAACAGGCAGGCGATGGCCACGAACGGCAAGACCGGATCGACGGCGTACAGGAAGCCGGCCAACACCGGTCCGAGGACGGCGGCGAGCTGCCAGGTCGCGGCCAGCGTCGACATCAGGCGGGGAAAGTCCTGGGGCTCTACCACCAAGGGCGGAATGGCCCTCGACGCCGGGTTGGCGAATCCGCGGGCGGTGCCGAACAGCAGCACCAGAGCGAACAAGACCCCCGGCGAGGTCGGATCGGTCGACGCGTACCAGGCTGTGGCCGCGGCTACTGCGGCTTCGAAGGCCAAAGCGATGGAGGCCATGCGCCGCCGATCGAACCGGTCTGCCATGGCTCCTGCGATCAGGACCAGCATCGCAGTGGGTAAGAACTCGGCGAGCCCGATGAAACCCAGGTCGAGTTCGCGTTCGGTCATGTCGAACACGAACTTGCCGGCGGCTAGGGCCAAGGCCGCGGCAGCAGCTGCGTTGCAGAACCGGCTGGCCATCACCAGGCGAACGTCGCGGTCGGCAAACAGCGAACGCAGGGTCGTCTGGTCTGTGACCGGGCTGTCGCCAGGGTTGGCACTCATGGCCGCGCACGATATCTCGCCCCCGGTCCGCGAGCGGTAGCTTTCGGTGCGAGCCAATCCACAGGGGGATCAAATGAGTCTCGAGGTCGAAACGCGTCCCGAGGGCATGGGAATGTCTTCGGCCCAGCTGGAGCACCTTTCGCGGCACCTCGACGCGTACGTCGACGACGGACGGCTGCCCGGCGTCTATTGCCTGGTGGCGCGCCAGAACAAGGTCGTGTATCTGCACCACTACGGTCGGCGCGACATCGAGAACGATCGTCCGGTCGAACTCGACACCATCTATCGCTTCTTCTCGATGAGCAAGCCGATCACCTCGGTTGCGACCATGCAGCTGTACGAGCAGGGTCGCATCAAG
>JAGQSP010000066.1 GCA_020439485.1 Acidimicrobiales bacterium
GGAAGGTGTCGAGGACATCCCCGGAGCGGCTTTGGCCGAGGGGATGCAGTGGGAGTGGGAGAGCTTCCCCGAGTACCTCGACGCGCTCGATCGCCGCCGGTTTGCCGTGGACGTTTCCGCCTTGGTCGCGCACGGGCCCGTTCGTGCTTATGTGATGGGCGAACGGGGGGCTCGCAACGAGCCGGCCACCCCGGCCGAGATCGACCGCATGGCCCAGATCGTCGCCGAGGCCGTGCGCGCCGGCGCCAAGGGGTTTTCCACCAGCCGCACCATCGCCCACCGGGCCATGGACGGCGAACCGGTGCCCGGCACCTTTGCTGCCGAGGACGAACTGTTCGCCCTTGCGCGAGCCGTCGACTCGACCGGCAAAGGCCTGGTCGAGGTGGCTCCTGCCGGGGTCGCGGGCGAAGACATCGTTGCACCCGAACGTGAGATGGAATGGATGCTGCGACTGTCCAAGCAGATCAGCCGGCCCATCACATGGCTGATGCTCCAGAACCTCGCCGCTCCCGACGATTGGCGCCAGTTCATGAGCCTGTCGGCCCAGGCTCAAAGCGAAGGGCACCTGGTGATCCCCCAGGTTGCCGGCCGGCCCTTTGGTGTGTTGTTCGGCCTCCAAGGTCGCCATCGGTTCCGCGATTGTCCCTCGTTTGCTCCCCTGCTGGCTCTGGACCATCGGGCCCAGGCAGCGGCGATGCGCTCTGGGGAGTTGAGGGCCGCTCTCATCGCCGAAGCCGCACGAATGGAAGCTGCTGCAATCGCCGACAATCCGGTGGCTGCGCTGATGTTGCGGGCGTTCGACCGGCTGTACGTGCTGGGCGACCCCGTCGACTACGAACCGACCCAGGCCGACTCGATCGCAGCGCGGGCAGCGGCTCGGGGAGTCGACCCCGCAGACGAGTACTACGACCGCCTGCTCGATCGCGATGGCTCGGCCTTCATGCTGATGACGTTCCTGGGATACAGCCATGGCAACGGCGACGCGCTGTACGAGATGCTCAACCACCCGGCTGCCGTTCTGGGGCTGGCCGACGGTGGCGCCCACTCGAACTTCATCTGTGATGCGTCGACACCCACCTGGATGCTGACGCATTGGGCGCGCGACCGAACCCGAGGGCCGCGCCTCGAGCTGCCCTACGCGGTGAAGAAGATGACCTCTGACACCGCCAGACTGTTCGACTTCCACGACAGAGGCATCGTGGCGCCTGGAATGAAAGCCGATCTGAACGTCATCGACTTCGATGCACTGCGGCTGCACGAACCCAAGCTGGTGCACGACCTTCCTGCGGGTGGGTCGCGCCTGGTTCAGCCCGCGTCGGGATACGCCGCAACCATCGTCTCGGGGGTGGTCAGCCGAGCCGACGACGAGTTCACCGGCGAGCTGCCCGGTCGCCTCGTGCGCAGTTGACCCGGCGCCGGGTAACCGTTCTCTAAATCGGCGCCTCACCGGCGCGCCAGGGCGTACCGTCTTTCGCTGTGGAAGAGGGCGCCCCGATACGCAACGGTCTCAAGCTGGTGGCCGGGTATGCGCGCGCCCACCCGTGGCCCCTCACCGTCGCCATCGTGGGCTCGGTCGTGTACGCCATCGGCTCGGTGCTGTCGGCCTCGGCTCTGGGCTGGGCCATGGACCATGCCCTCATCCCGCTCTACGAGGGGGGCACGGTCCAGATGTGGGCCGCCATCGCCCTGATATTGGGGGTTATGGTCGGCCGCACGGCCGGCGTCATAGTCAGGCGCTATTACGCCGGAATGACTGCGGCACGTTCAGTCGCCGACCTCCAGAAGGGTGTGGCAAGACGGCTGGTGCTGATGCCGCTAGACCGGGTTCGCAGCCAATCGCCCGGCGACCTCTTGGCTCGGATGGACGCCGACGCCCATGCCGCAGCCGATGTGCTTCATCCGCTGCCGTTCAGCATCGGGGTCGTCAGCATGTTGCTGTTCGCCACCGTCAGCCTGGCCTTCCTGGATCTCCCCCTGTTGCTTGCAACGGTCGGGCTGTTGCCCATCGTGGCGGGCACCAGCATCGCAAGCGCCACCCTTCTCGAGAAGCCCACCGGCGCCGAACGGGCGGCCAACGCCGCCATGACCGCGGCGGCCACCGAGATAATCGCAGGCAGCCAGGTGATAAAGACCTTGGGCCGCGAAGACGCAGAGATGGACCGCTTCGCGGCCCTGGTCGACGAGCACCGCAGGACCCGGGTGAAGGTGCGCACGTTTCACGCCTTCGTCGCCAACATCTTGAGCTTCGTGCCCGAGATGGCGATGGTGTTGATCGTGCTGGTCGGCAGCCAGCGGGTCACCAGCGGAGAGCTAGAGGCCGGCGGGCTGGTGCAGGCGGTGGCTCTGTTCGGCGTGCTCGCCTTCCCGCTTCAAGTAATCGGATTCTTCTTGAGCGACCTTCCGGTGTCGGTGGTCGGTCGCAGACGCGTCAACCAGATACTCGAAGAGCCCGACGACCCGCTGCGAGTCAGGTCGACGGCTGCCGCTCACGAGCACCTGCCTGCAGGGCCTCTGGCGGTGGTGTTTCGCGGTGTCCAGGTCGGCGAACCCGGCAGGCTGCGGCTGCGGGGCGTCGACCTGGCCGTCGCCGCAGGCGAGACCTTGGCCCTGGTGGGCCCGACCGCCGGCGGCAAGTCGACAGTGCTGGCCGCCGTTGCCCGACTCACCGACATCCACGCAGGCTCGGTCGAGATAGGTGGGGTGCCCATCGACTCGATCGACGACCAGGACCTGCGCACCAGGGTGACGTTGGCTTCTCAGCAGGCGATGCTGCAGACGGGCACCATCCTCGACAACGCCGACTTCGGGCGCGGCCGCGACCGAAGCGAAACCGAGCGCTCGCTCGAGGCGGCCGGTGCCCAAGATCTGGCCACCGATCTGCCGCACGGCTACGACACGGTCGTTGGCGAGAGGGGCGTCACCTTGTCGGGCGGTCAACGCCAACGGGTGGCGCTGGCCAGGGCCTTGGCCGGCGACCCCGGCCTGGTGTTGCTGGACGATGCCACATCGGCAGTGGACCCTGCCCTCGAAGAGCAGATCATCGCCAGGTTGGCTGCGCAGCCCACCACGGTGATCATGGTCACCCACCGTGTGGCAGCGATGGCCGCCGCCGACCGGGTCGCCCTGATGGTCGACGGCAGGATCGAAGCCTCGGGCACCCACGCCGAAATGCTCGGCAACGAAACCTATCGGCGCCTGGTCGAGGCCTACCGAGCCGCGGAGATCTCATGACCGACGAGACCTCACAGACCAGGCCCAGCGCCTTCGACATCATTCGCCAGGGCCTGGCGATGACACCAGAGTTCAGGCGCGTCATCTGGGCGATGATCGGCGCGGGCGTTCTGCTCGGCCTGGGCCGCATTTCGGTGCCGATCCTGTTCCAGCGCATCATCGATCAGGGTCTGCTGACCGAAGACGGGATCGATCGCTCGACCCTGTATCGCCTGGCGGCTATCACCGCCGCCGTTGTGGTGGTGGTGTCGGCCATGTCGCTGATCACCGAACTGGTCATGGTGCGCGTCGCCGAACGTGCGCTGGCCAACCTGCGCACCGTTGTGCTGCGCCGGGCGCTGGACCTGTCGCTGGCCGAGCACGGCCAGGCCCGCCAGGGTGACCTGGTGTCGCGCACCACGGGCGACCTCGAGACCCTCACCAAGTTCCTCGACTGGGGCGCATGGAGTTGGCTGGTGGCTTCGACCATCGCTCTCACTGCTGCCATAGCGATGCTGGTCTACTCGTGGCTGCTGGCGATAGTGGCTCTGATCACGATGGCTGCGATGATTCCGCTGTTGAGGGCCATTCAGCGCCGTCAGCAGGTGGGCTATGGGGTGGTCCGCGACCGCACCGGCGACCTGCTCGGAGACTCGACCGAGGTCATCTCCGGCGCCGAGGTGGTGCGCGCCTTTGGCCGTCAACAAGACGCCATCGCCCGTATCGACACCGACATCGATGCCGCGTACGAAGCACAGGTTCGGGTCAATCGGCCCAGCTCGTTGCTATTCACCATCTCCGATGTGTTCGGCACACTCGCGGTGTCGGCGGTGCTGCTGGTGGTCGTGTGGCTCGGGGTTGCCGACGCTCCCGAGCTGGGAACCGTCGTGGCCATGCTGTTCCTGATCCAGATCATCTTGACCCCGGTCGCCGAACTGACCGAGGTCATCGACCAGACTTCGCTGGCCTTGGCGGGCTGGAACCGAGCAATCGAGCTGGCCTCGCGCCCCCAGGCTCTCCCCGACCCGACCGATCCGGTGCCCGTTCCTCACGGACCCCTCTCGGTCGAACTCGACCAAGTCACGTTCGCCTACGACGAACACACCGTCATCTCCGAAGTGTCTGTCTCCATCGCCCCTGGAACGGCCGTAGCACTGGTCGGTTCGACCGGATCGGGAAAGACCACCCTGGCCCGTCTGCTGTGCCGCCTCGCCGACCCCGTCGAGGGTGCCGTCAGGCTGGGCGGCGTAGACCTGCGCAACATGTCCGGACCAGACCGCCGCCGGGCTGTTCGAATGGTTCCCCAAGACGGCTTCTTGTTCGCCACGACCGTTCTGGACAACATCTTGCGGGGCCGAGCTGGTGCCACACGAGCCGACGCCGAAGCTGCGATCGAGACGCTGGGGTTGGGCGACTGGATCGCCGGCCTGCCACAAGGACTCGACACCCAGGTGGCCGCCGGCGGTGACGGCCTGTCGGTGGGCGAGCGTCAACTGGTGGCGATTGTGCGCGCTGCTCTGGCCGACCCGGGCCTGTTGATCCTCGACGAGGCCACCTCATCGCTCGACCCGTCGACAGAGCTGGCGATGAGCCGGGCCCTCGAACACATTCAGCGAGGCCGAACCACCGTGACGGTTGCCCACCGCCTCTCGACCGCGGAACGCGCAGATCTGGTCGTGTTGCTTGATCATGGACGCTTGCTGGAGGTGGGTTCGCACCAGGAGCTCATGTCCAAAGGTGGTGCCTATGCGGCCCTACACGCCGCCTGGACCCGCGGCGTGGCGACCTGACGATTGGGTGTAGGTGCATCGCCATGGGCCACAATTGGCGCCATGGCCTACATCGAAGGACGCGTAGTTCACGACGCCGACGCACACATCATGGAAACCCCCGACTGGGTCCGCCAACACGCCGATCCGTCGATCCGTGAACTCATCAAGCTGCCCGGCTACACCAACGAACTGCGCCAGACCGGCGACAATGACGAACAGCTCGCCAACATCGCGGCGGCGTTCGACAAGATCGTTCAAAAGCACCGGTCAGACGAGTATCGAGCCAAGTTCGACGAAGAGGTGATGCACCTCAAGAACTTCGCCGGGCCTGGCACCTTCATCGCCGAAGACCGGCCCGCTGTGCTGGATGCGATCGGTGTCAGCTCGCAGCTGGTGTTCAACACCTTCCACAACCGGGCGTTGCGAGACTGGGAACACTCGGGAAACCTCGAGCTCGCGTACGGGGGTGCCCGCGCACACAACCGGGCCATGGCCGAGTTCTGTGGGGTCGACCGACGCCTGCTCTCGACGTTGTATGTGCCTCTGGCCGACTTCGACCTCGCCGCAGAAATGGCGGGCGAGTGCATAGAGATGGGCGCGGGCGCACTGCTGATCCAGTCCGGCTGCCCTGCAGGCCACTCGCCCAGTCACCGCGGACTCGACCGGGTGTGGGCGCAGGCCCAGGAAGCCGGCATACCGGTGGTGTTCCACGTCGGCGGCACCGACGACCTGCTCGACGCCAACTACTTCAACAACGGCCTGCCCATCCCACCCGATTTCCACGGCGGCGACGAGAACTTCCGCTCGGTCGACTACATGGCCATCCCCCACCAGATCGAAACCACCCTGGCCACACTGATCTTCGACGGCGTGCTCGAGCGGTTCCCGAACCTCAAGTGGGGCGTCATAGAGCAGGGCTGCTCGTGGGTGCCGTCGTGGATCAAGTACATGGAGTCGGCGTTCGAGGCCTTCCACCGCCACGAGGATCGGCTGCAGGCGCTGTCGCTTCGCCCCACCGAGTACGTGGAACGCCAGGTGCGGGTGACGCCCTACCCCACCGAGGACGTCGGCTGGGTCACCGATCAGATCGGCCCCGACATCTTGATGTTCAACACCGACTATCCCCACGTCGAAGGCGGCCGGCGTCCCTACGAGAGGTTTGAGAAGAGTCTTGGCGATCGCTCGGAAGAGATCCGCGAGAAGTTCTACAGCCTGAACATGCTCGACCTGATGGGCAACGCCCTGGCCCCGGTGGGCTGACACGGTCCGCGGTGTGAGACGCGACCGCGTACGCACCCTGATGTTGGGGCGGGCGGTGGTTCGATCATCGCCGGTTCGGCCGTGGTTTCGATCGATGGTCGGATCATCTCGCTGGAAGCCGCCAACAGCTTCGGTCGCCTGACATGTCGACTGAGCTGGAAGGCCGGGTTCGAGGGTGTCGAGATCAGCATCACACCGGCCGCCCAGCAGGCCTGACATCGGCGCTGGGCACCGCCTGTGTGCCTTCAGGGTCCTCTCAGGTTGGGGTCGCTACCTTCGACGATCATGCTCACCCAAACCAAGCCAACGACCTGGCGCGATCAGTTGACCAAGCTCGGCCGAGCGATGGTCGGTTCGGTCGGTGACTGGACGCCCCGCCTGCCGAAGTTCACATCGCTGCGACCTTCGATGTCGTGGATCGGGCCGTTGGCCATGCTGGCATCGACGCTTGTGGGATGGTTCGCGTTCTCAGGCGCGCAGGGCGAACACGGCAGCTCGGTGGCCTTCGGGTTGTTCATCGGTTCGGTTTCGATCGTGTTGATGGCCTGGAGTTTCGTGCTGGCGGTACGCATCCGCCTGCTGGAGCCCCTGTTCGGCGGCCTCGATCGCATGTACAAGGCCCACCGATGGGCCGGTACCGCGGCGGTGGTGGCGATGTTCCTGCACACCCAGGTCGACGCCGAGATCGAAGGCGGAATTCGCGGTGCATCGAGGGCTCTGGCGAACTCGGCTGAGGACCTGGCTAGCGTGGCCCAATATCTGCTCTACGCCCTGGTCGGCATCAGCTTGCTGAGGGTCATCCCGTACCGCTGGTGGCGCCAAACGCACAAGCTGTTGGGAATACCGTTCCTGTTTGCCTCGGCCCACTTCTTCACGGCCCAGAAGCCCTATGCCAACAGCTCTGGTTGGGGTCGCTACTTCGCCGTCGTGATGATTGCAGGAGCCCTCGCTTGGATCTGGAGGGTGGTGGGGCGCGACGGCATCGCACGCGGCAGCCGGTATCGCGTCCTCTCGCAGCAGGTCAGCGGCTCTACGACCGAGTTGACGTTGGCCCCCCAGGATCGTCGGATCGAGTTTCGGCCTGGCCAGTTCGCCTCGGTCAAGATCGCGGCGCGCACCATGGCCGAGCCCCACATGTTCAGCATCGCGTCGTCGCCCGACGACGATCAGCTGGTGTTTCACATCCGGGCGCTCGGCGACTGGAGCGATCGGCTGCTGCACACCGACGTGGTCGGCGAGACGGTTTGGGTCGAGGGCCCATACGGTCGGTTCAGGCCGCTGCCCGACAACGACAGCGCCGGCATCGTGTGGGTTGCCGGCGGCGTCGGCATCACGCCGTTCCTTTCGGCCGTCGCGTCGCTGAAGCCCGGCGACATTCGACCCCTGCTGATCTATTGCGTTCGCAACCCCGACGACGCCGTGGGCATCGACCAGCTCGAGCACGCCGCCGCCCAAGGGCTGATACGACTGGAGCTGTTCGTGTCGAGCCACCGCGGCAGGCTCGACTCCGAGGTCCTGGCCGGCATGGTCGGTGGGTCGCTGGAAGGTACCCACGTCGCCGTCTGCGGCCCGCAAGGGCTGATCGACACGGTCGAGTCGACCGCCCACACCATGGGCGCAGCGTCGATCGCCACCGAAGACTTCGACATCAGATCGGGCGTTGGCCCGGAGGTGTCGCGCGAGTTCGCCCAGTTGGTTGACGCCGTCGGGTCGCCGAGGCGTCCGTACACTCCAGGGCATGACGAATGACGCGTCGCTCGAGCTGAAGCCACTGGACACCTTTGCCGGCCGCAGCGGACCGGTGCTGGTCGTCATCGCAGACGGTGTCGGTATGGCCCCGCCTGGCCCGATGAACGCTGTGACCGAGGCCGCCACACCCACCATCGACTCAATGGTCGATTCCCGCCTTTACACCACCTTGCTGGCGCACGGCCCGGCGGTTGGTCTGCCCTCAGACGACGACATGGGCAACAGCGAGGTCGGGCACAATGCGTTGGGCGCTGGTCGAATCTTCGCCCAGGGCGCCAAGCTGGTGAACCAGGCGATTCGCTCGGGCGCCATCTTCGAATCCGACGTCTGGAACCAGGCGATCGAGCGGTCGAAGGGTTCGACCCTGCACCTGCTGGGCCTTCACTCCGACGGCAACGTCCACAGCAACAATGCTCACCTGTACGCGCTCATGCGCAGGGCGGTGGCAGAGGGGGTGGGCCGCATCAGGGTTCACATCCTGCTCGATGGCCGCGACGTGCCTCCAAGGTCTGCCTTGCCGTTCATCGCCCAGACAGAAGAGGTCATCGCCGAACTCGCCTCCGAAGGTGCCGATGTGGCCATCGCGTCGGGCGGCGGCCGAATGAAGATCACCATGGACCGCTACAACGCCGATTGGGGCATGGTCGAACGCGGCTACATGTGCCACACCCACGGCGTCGGCCGCAGGTTCGAGAGCGCCTCCCAGGCAGTCGAGACCATGTACTCGGAGACCGACGCGGGCGACCAATACCTCAACCCGTTCGTCATCGCCGACGGGTCGGGTCAGCCGGTGGGCACCATGCACGACGGCGATGTCGTGATCTTGTACAACTTCCGCGGCGACCGGGCCATCGAGATCAGCCAGGCGTACGAAGACCCGGGGTTTGCACACTTCGATCGCGGCGATCATCCCGACGTGTACTTCGCCGGGATGCTGCAATACGACGGCGATCTGCTGGTTCCCACCAACTATCTGGTGGCGCCGCCGTCGATCGACCGAACGCTCGGCGAATACCTGTGCGCCAGCGGTATCGCCAGCTTCGCTGTCAGCGAGACGCAGAAGTTCGGCCACGTCACCTACTTCTGGAACGGCAACCGCAGCGGCTATTTCGACGAGCAACTCGAGACCTATGTCGAGATCCCGTCCGACAACATCGAGTTCAACCAGGCCCCGGCGATGAAGGCTCGTGAGATCACCGAGGCGACCATCGAGTTGCTCAGGTCGGGCCGCTACCGCATGGGGCGGATCAACTTTCCCAACGGCGACATGGTCGGTCACACCGGCGACCTCAAAGCGACCATAGACGCCATGCAGGTGCTGGACGACTGCATCGAGAAGTTGATCGAAGCCGTCGACGAGGTCGGTGGCATCATGATTTTCACCGCCGACCACGGCAACGCCGACATCATGT
>JAGQSP010000639.1 GCA_020439485.1 Acidimicrobiales bacterium
TGTGCACCACCGAGCTGGGTCGCACAGCGGCGTTGGCCGGCGGTTTCGCCGAGCGCAATACCAAGGCCATCGCCGTGTCCGTCGACTCGATCGACGACCATCGGGGCTGGGCGCCCGACATTGGCGAGGTCACCGGATCAGAGCTGAACTTCCCGATCATCGCCGACCCCGAGCGCAAGGTGTCGGAGCTGTACGACATGATCCACCCAGGCGAGGGCGACACCTCCACGGTTCGCTCGGTCTTCGTCATCGATCCGGCCAACAAGATCCGGCTCATCTTGACCTACCCCAAGTCCACCGGACGCAACTTCGACGAGATCATGCGCGTCATCGACAGCCTCCAGCTGACCGACGCCTACCAGGTCGCCACACCTGTCGACTGGAAGAAGGGCGACAGGGTCATAGCGTCGCCCGCCATGTCCACCGACGACGCTCGACAGCGATTCACAAACCTCGAAGAGGTCAAGCCATACCTGCGCTGGGTCGACGACCCCAGCCTCTGAGGGCCTCACCGTCTTCGAGCGACCTCAGCTCGTGGCTCGGCCTCGGACGGGATGGTTAGCATCGCGGACTTCGCGCGAGACTCTGCCGATGAGCGCCGAGAACCCGATTCCTGACAGCTACTCGATCGAGGATCACGATGTGGCCACGGCACCCAACGGTGGGCGCGCACACAAGAGCCTCATAGATCAGACTCGACGGCTCGAGCTGAAGCTGTGGAGCGTCTGCGATCGGGTTTGGACCGTTGTCGGCAACGGGTTGTCGAACCAGTCGTTCGTCGAGGGTCCCGAGGGCCTGATCGTCATCGACACCGGCGAGTGCGTCGAAGAGATGGCGGCGGCGCTGCAGATGGTGCGCGAACACACCAGCGCACCGGTCGCTGGTGTGATCTATACGCACTATCACTACGTGTCGGGCACCAAGGCCCTGTTCGACACCGCGGAAGTACCCATCTGGGGTCACGCGAAGATCGCGACCAATCTGTCGAAGGTCGGCACCGAACTCTCGGCCGCCGCAGGTCGGGGGATCATCCACCAGTTCGGTGTCTGGTTGCCAGACACCGGCGAGGACGCGTTGGTCAACGCCGGTCTGGGGCTCGGTTATCGAAACAAGGCCCATGCTCCGTACACGTCGGGTTTCATCGCCCCCACCCACACCTTCGACCAGCCGACCAGCACCACCATCGCCGGGCTGAAGGTCGAGTTCACACCCGCGCCGTCAGATTCCGACGACTCGGTCACTGTCTGGTTCCCAGAGCTTGGCGTCGCGGCCCACAACATCTTGTGGCCCGCTCTGTTCAACGTCTTTGCGATCAGGGGTGAGGAATACCGAGACCCCAGGGTGCTGCTGACCGGGCTCGACCATTTGGCCTCGTTGGGCGCCCAACACCTGATCGCCACCCACGGGCCTCCGCTGTCGGGGGCCGAAGCGATTCTGGCCGAGACCACTACTTTTCGCGACAGCATCCAGTTCATGTGGGACCAGACCGTTCGGGGAATCAACAAGGGCCTGTCCGTCGACGAGCTGAGCCACTTCGTGCAGCTTCCCGACTGTTATGGCCAGTCCTTCTTCACGCAGCAGCACTATGGCCTGGTCGAGCACCACGTCAAGCAGATCCACGCCGGGCTACGCGGCTGGTTCGACGGCGACGAAGCTCGGCTGTTTCCGGTGCCTCCCGCCGAAAAGGCCAAGCGCCTCATCGCCGG
>JAGQSP010000640.1 GCA_020439485.1 Acidimicrobiales bacterium
GGCAGATGGGTTCGGTGGCCTATGGCACCGGGTTGTTCAGCCCAGAGATCAAGGGCAGCGACTTCGCGTCTCGCTTCCACGGCCACAACGAACGCATCGACGTCGAGTCGCTGAGGCTCACCACACAGATGTACGTCGACGTGCTGGCCGACTTCTGGCACTGAATAAACGACGGAGAACACCAGCGTGGGCATTCGCGACATCGTCGGCAAGCTCGATGACCTCGACCTGGGCAAGGTCAAGGATGTGGTCGAGACGATCTGGGACGATCGCGACAAGATCGGCGAAGTCGTCGACCTGGTGTGGTCCAACCGCGACCGTCTGGTGCCCGTTCTCGACTGGGTGAAAGAGCACGGCGACGATCTGCTCGACTTGATGGAGAAGGTGCCCGAAATATTGGGGCGGGCCGGCCAGGCGCTGACCGAAGCAGGGCACAGCGCCACAACCGCCGCAGGTTGGCTGGTAGGCCAGGCCGACGATGGCGTGGTCGAGCTGGTCGAGGTCGCGGCGAAGGCCCTCGACTCGTGCTGGGACGAGCTCGAAGACGTGGCGAAGCTGCTGCGAAGCATCGGCGATCGGGTCGACGATGTCGAGATTCCCACCGTTGCACCCCGGTACACCGAGGTGATGGGCTTCGACGTCGTCACCGGTATCGACTTCGGTTCCGATCCGTTCCTCGACGGGGTGGCCGACCGGCTCAAGGACGGCGCCGATCGGGTCGGTGGTGTCGCCGCCGGTCTCACCACCGTGGCGTCACAGCTGCGCGATGTCGCCGCCCGCGTCGTCGACGCCGGCAACGACCTCGACCAGGTCGGCAAGCAGCTCGACTCGTCGGGTTCGGCGCTGATGGCCATGGGGGCGACACGGCCCGTCCGCACCCGGCCCAAGGCAAAGCCCGCAGCGTCGAAAGCGGTTGGTCGCAAGCGACGGGCGTAACATCGGCCGGGCCATGAACTTCAGCAAGCTTCTCATCGCCAATCGGGGCGAGATCGCAGTTCGCATCGCCCGCAGTGCCGCCGATCTGGGTCTGACGACGGTGTCGATCGCACCAGCCGACGACGCCGACTCGACCCACACCAGGGTCACCGACCAACACGTCGAGGTGCCAGGCGCCGGCCCGGCCGCGTATCTCGACATTCACGCCGTGGTCGAAGCGGCCCGCTCGGTCGGCGCAGATGCCGTGCACCCCGGCTACGGGTTCCTCAGCGAGAACTCGGCGTTTGCATCGGCTTGCGCGGCAGCGGGCCTGGTGTTCGTCGGGCCAACGCCTGAGACGCTTCGGCTGTTCGGCGACAAGGCCACGGCGCGCGACCTGGCGGCAACACACCACGTGCCGATCACCCGCGGCCAGCCCGTTTCCACCGCAGACGAGGCTGCCGAGTTCATGACCGAGCTCGGCGGCCCGGTGATGATCAAGGCGGTGGCCGGCGGTGGCGGGCGTGGCATGCGTGTCGTCGAGCAGATCTCCGACGTGGCGGTGATGTTCGAACGCTGCGCCTCCGAGGCCCAAACCGCCTTCGGCGATCCGCGTCTGTACGTGGAACAACTGGTGTCGCCCGCCCGTCACATCGAGGTTCAGCTCGTGGCCGACGCCCACGGCGACATGGTGGTTCTGGGCGACCGCGAGTGCAGCTTGCAACGTCGGCGCCAAAAGATCGTCGAGATCGCTCCGGCCATCGGAATCTCTGCAGACACCCGCGCCCGCCTGTCGCAGGCCACCCTCGACCTCGCGAGGGCGGCCGACTATCACGGCATCGGGACATTCGAGTTCCTGGTCGACGCCGAAGGCAACCTGTTCTTCATCGAAGCCAACGCCCGCCTGCAGGTGGAACACACGGTCACCGAGACGGTCACCGGCATCGACCTGGTCGCTGCCCAGCTGAACATCGCATCGGGGCGGCACCTGATCGACCTCGGCATGGTCGCGGGACTCACCCCCGAACCCAACGGAGCGTCGATTCAGGCCAGGGTCATCGCCGAACGCCTCAGCCCCGATGGCGAGTCGTTGCCCGCGGGAGGCACCATCGAGGTGCTCACGCCCCCAACCGGACCAGGCGTCAGGGTCGACACGGCAGCGCGCGT
>JAGQSP010000641.1:0-1252 GCA_020439485.1 Acidimicrobiales bacterium
ACCGACGCGCCATGTGGGTGTGACCTTCGGCAGCACGGTGTTCGTCGCACGGCGCATGGACGCCGCCGATCGACGTGACGCACGCCTGCTGGTGCACGAGCTGACACACGTCAGACAGGCGAGGCGCTACGGTCGCGTGGGAATGGCCAGGCGCTATGGGGTCGAGTGGTGCCGCTGCCTCAGCTACCACCATCATCCCTTCGAGCTAGAGGCCAGGCGCGCTGAGGCGCTAGCGTGACCAGCCATGTCAGACAGCCTCCTGATCAGCCGCCACGATCATGTCGGGCTGGTGGTGATGAACCGCCCTCCCCACAACTTCTTGAACTACCAGCAGATCGCCGACATAGCCGATGCATGCGAGCAGTTCGACCGCTCGGGCGACGTTCGCGCCATAGTGCTGGCCGCCGAGGGCCGATCATTCTGCGCAGGAGCCGACTTCGCTGGCGGGGGAGTAGCTCCCGACAGTCCTGAGGGCGAGCGCGAGCACATCGGCGGCTCGGCGACACTGCGCCTGTATCAGGAGGGCGTACGCATCTTCCGGGTCGGTATTCCCATCGTGGCCGCGGTACACGGGCCAGCCATCGGCGGGGGCCTCGGCCTGGCCGTCGCGGCGGACTTCCGCATCACGTGCCCCGAGGCCCGGTTCTGCGCCAATTTCGCTGCGCTGGGCATTCACCAGGGCTTTGGCCTCAGTGTGACTCTGCCCGAGTTGCTCGGACATCGCATGGCGTCGAAGGTGCTGCTGACCGCCAAGCGGTACAAGGGTGACGAGGCCGTCGACATGGGCCTGGCCGACGAGCTTGTCGATCAGGCCGCTGTGCGTGATCGGGCACTCGAGTTCGCCTCGGAAATCGCTGTGAACGCACCGCTGGCCATTCGCTCGATAAGGGCCACCCTGCGGGGCGATCTGGCCGACCGGGTGGCTGCCATCACCCAGCACGAGGCCGCCGAACAGGCCCGCCTGTCGGCAACCGAAGACGCTGCCGAGGGCGCTTCGTCGGTCGCCGAGCGTAGATTGGGTAATTTCTCGGGCCGTTAGCCGATAGTCATCTGAAGGCCCGGCCGTCGGGCTCACGAGCACGGCCCCAAATATCACTAGCGGTGGTGAAATCGGCCAACCCGGCCGAGCGTTCTTCACGCGGAGCGTAACGATGACAGACCCACTCACCACACACCTCGACCGGCGGACGGCCGTCGAGCGGCGCCACATGACCGTGGTCGCCGTGGTGCTCATTGCGTTGACCCTCGGTGC
>JAGQSP010000641.1:1382-3313 GCA_020439485.1 Acidimicrobiales bacterium
TCAGCGTTGTCGGCCGCCGGGTCGCCAGGAACCACCTTCGACAGCGACTCGATTCGCGTGTACGAGGTCGATGGCGCCGGTGCGGTAGTCGCGGGAGGCTCGAATGTGGCCTTTCAGTTCGATCGCGGCGACGGCTACAACGCCACCAACAATGCGTCTGGCCAGATGGTTCTGCTGCTGACCAGCACCACCAGCACCCAACGGCACTATCAGGTCTATTTCCGCACCACAGCGTCGTCTGGCTCGTACACGCCTGTCGATCACAGCGGGCTGGGCCGGGTGTCGATGGTGACGAACACCACAGACCAGGGACGAGCCGCGTACCGCATCACCAACTCGACGGCCCAGTGGTGGTACGACACCGCCGGCGGTGGCTTCTCGTCGATCGTGGCCGGCGGAGACGATTGGATCAACTGGTCGACGGCGACGGGCTCGGCCGGAATGTTCCGCGGCCTGCCCAACCTCGAGTATCCCGACACACAGTTCCATCCGGGTCACGACGTAGCCGTCACCAGCGTCCAATCCCAGGGCCCCCTGCGTGCCGTGTTCACTTCTACGAGCCTCGACGGCAAGTGGAAGGTTCGCTGGAGCATCTTCAAGCGCCACGCAACCATGGAGTTGCTGAAGACACCGGCGGGGGCCGACTACTGGTTCTTGTACGAGGGCACTCCGGGCGGCACCCTCGAAGCCTCCGACACGGTCATTCGCAGCAACGGAGCCACCAACGGTGCACTCGCCACCTTCACCGGTGACGTAGCTGCTCCCGAGTGGGTTGCGGTGGCCGACAGTGCCGATGGTCGGGCCATCTGGATTGCCAACCTCGACGACGACTCGGCGGCAGATTCGTACCGTGACCACGAGGACGCCATGACCGTGCTGGGCTTGGGGCGAAATGGCCTGACCCAGACCATGACCGGCTTGCGGACGTTTGCCGTGGGAATGGTCGACCAAGCCGCCTATGCGGGCATTTCACCGCTGGTCGAAGCAGCAACCAGTCCGATATCGGTCAGTTTGGGTGGTGGCGTGCCGCTGCCGACCACCACAACCACGACCACCAGCACCACAACCACGACGACCAGCACCACAACCACCACCACGACGAGCACCACCACTACGACGGTTGCGCCGTCGCTGGAGGGGTATGCCGTGGTGACCTCGACCGGGGTGGTGTATCCGTTTGGCGAGATCCAGAACCTGGGCAACGCCAACACCACCAGCGCCCTTGCCCTGGCGTTGCATCCGTCTGGAAACGGCTACTGGATCCTCGATCAGCAGGGCCGGGTGTTCGCATTCGGGTCCGCCTCCGACCTCGGCGATCTCGAGGGCGCGCTGGGCGCAGGCGAGCGCGCAACCACCATTGCGGTGTCGCCGAACGGCTCGGGGTACTGGATCGTCACCAGCCTGGGACGCGTTGTCGGATTCGGCACGGCGGGCTATCACGGCGACGCCACCGGCTTGAATCTGGCCGGCGACATCATCGATGCCGCGGCAACCCCGACCGGGCTCGGCTACTACCTGGTCGGCTCCGACGGTGGCATCTTCGCATTCGGCGACGCCAAGTTCGCCGGCTCGGTGCCGCAGGTGTTGCCGGGGGTCACACTCGACGGTCCAGTCGTGGGCATAACGCCAGACCCCGACGGAACGGGCTATTGGCTGGTGGCAAGCGACGGTGGTGTGTTCGCCTTCGGCGCCGGTTTCCGGGGATCGATACCTCAGGTGCTTCCCGCCGGGGGCAGCCTCGACCAGCCGATCAACGGCATGGTGCCCTACGGCACCGGCTATCTGCTGGTCGCCTCCGACGGTGGTGTGTTCAACTTCTCGGACCGCCAGTTCCAGGGTTCGATCGCAGACCTGAACCTGGCCGATCCGATCACCGCCATCGATGCGACGTGATCCGATCATGAAATAGACGGCGCTCGGTCGGTGTTGGA
>JAGQSP010000067.1 GCA_020439485.1 Acidimicrobiales bacterium
GCCCTTCCCAGCTGATCAAGCGTCACCGGTATCGCTCGCACATCGCTGACGGCCTTGCACGTAAGCATCGCTCGCCGGTGGCTGGCCAGCGACAGCAAACCCACGACCGAACCCGTCGAGTTCTCGTGAAGTATGTGCTCGCCGGTGGCGGCCACCGATGTCAGCCGCACAACGCCCTCGAGGATCACATAGATGCCGCCGACGTCTTCGCCGGCCTCGATCATGGTGGTGCCCGGGGCGACCCGGATGCGCGGCGGGTGGCCGAGAGTCTTGTCTAGCAACTCGACGAAGCGTTGCTCGATGGCTGCGTCGCGGGTGTCGTGATCCAGCAAGGGGTGGGTCGCCGAGGCCTCACCCGGATTGGCCCCGCGTTCTTCGGTCAGTCTCGCGGCGGCTTCAGCACGGTCGGATTCACCCAACACCCCCACGAAATGGTCGAGCAACTCGGGCGCCCATTCCAACAAGAAGGTGGTCAGGTGGGCATCGAGCATCCGCTGCAGGCCGTGCTGGGTCCAGGGCTTGGCGATCATGCCGTGTACAGCGCCGGCCTGCAGGGCCCGGTCGACGCCATGCAGCGAAGCCCGTGCAGTGACCAGGACTATTCGCGACGCCGCCAGGGCGTCGTGGTGGTGCATCGAGACGATGTCGTCGGCGCGGTCGGCAGCACCCGGAGATGTGAGGTCGACCTCGGCGAACACCACGGCCACCAGCGTGCCCACCGACCGCGCCTGTCTGGCCGCCGAGATCGCCGTGGCAGCATCGGGCACCACCAGAACCTCGACACGATCGACCAGGTGTTCCTGGATGGCGGCAGCGAGCTGGCCACCCGTCGACTCGTCGGAATCGACGACCAGGATCATCACCTGGCCGTTCACTGCACCAGCCCCATCAGCCGCCACATGGGCGGCGCTGCGAAGACGGCGAGCACCAGGCCGAAGGCCCCGACAGCAACGCCGATCGAGGCCAGGTCCTTGGTGCGGATTGCGCCGGTGGCATAGGCGATCGCGTTGGGTGGTGTGCTTATGGGCAGTGCCATGGCCAGCGAACAACCCAGCGCCACGACCACACCGGCCACCAGGGGGTCGAGGCCGACGTCTGGCGACATCGCCAGACTGACGGCGATGGGAACCACCAGGTTCGCGGTGGCCGAGTTCGATATCAGGGTGCTCAGAACCAAGGCGATCACGCCCAGCGCGGCACCCAACGCCACAGTCGGCAACGAGCCCCAGTCGAACAGGCCCACCAGCCAGTCGTCCAACCCCGTTGTGGCGACCCCGTTGCCCAGCGCAATGCCGCCACCCACCAGCCACAAGACGTGCCAATTGATGTGCTGAAGGTCGTCGACCCCGACCACTCCGGTGGCCATCAGGACCACCACCGGGGTGAAGCCCACGACGGCCGAAGGTATGCCGTGCAGCGGTTCGGTGACCCAGCCCAGGACAGTCAGCGCGAACACCGCGTACAGGATCACCGCGCGGCGGCTGCGGTCGAAGGCACCGCCGATGCGGACGTCGATCGAGGTCGCCGATGGCCGGTACAGCCGGGTCAGCAACAACCAGGCGAAGGCCAGCACGGCGATCATCAGGGGCATCGCCATCGCCATCCACTTGACGAAATCGACCGAGATCTGTTCGTCAGCCAGGCGGCCGAGGGCGATCGCGTTGGGCGGCGAACCGACGGGCGTGCCGAGGCCTCCTACGTTGGCGGCCACCGGCACTGCCAAGATCATCGACACCCTCAACGGGTCGGTTCGTTCGAGGCCTGCTGTCACGGGCAGCACCACCGCCATCATCGCGGCTGTGGTCGCTGTGTTCGACATGAACATCGACAGCATCGCGGTGATGACCATCAGCCCACCCAGGATCGATCTGGGTGAACTGCCAAACGGCCTCAGCAGCACGCCGGCCAGGTTTCGGTCCAGGCGGAAGCGGCCGGCGGCATCTGCCAGGACGAAACCACCGAGGAACAGCATCAGCACCGGATGGGCCAGGGTCGCGAAGAACGACGAGTACGGAGGTGCTTCGAATCCATCCGTTGTGGCCAGCACGGCTTCGTCGGAGATCAGCAACACCTCGGCCAAGATCACCATGATCGAGGTGGCCGACAGCGGAATCGCCTCGGTCACCCACAAGATGACGGCCGCTCCGAATATCGCCAACATACGGCTGGACTCGGTGGTCAGGTCGCCGGCATCACCCACCGCCAACACAACCACGAACCATGCCAACGCCGCGGCGATGGAGATGCGCCTGGTGGTCACCCGAGGTCGACCACTTCGGCCTTGATGATGCCAGGAACCCTGCGCAGGTCGGCCAGCACACCGGTGTCGGGCATTGTGTCCAGGTTGATGAACGACAGCGCGCGTCCGGCCTCGTCACCGCGCCCCAGACGCCACTCGCCGATGTTCACCTGGGCGTGGCCGAGCAGCGTGCCGACGGCGCCGATCACGCC
>JAGQSP010000068.1 GCA_020439485.1 Acidimicrobiales bacterium
TGGCGGCGTACATGGCGGCGTCGGCATTGCGCACCAGGTCAGCGGCCGATGTGGTGGAGCCACTGCCAACCGCAATTCCGACGCTGGCGCTTGACGACACCATCTCGCCCTGCACCTCAAATGGCAACGACAGCGCCTTCATGAGGCGCTCGGCGACGATGGTCGCGTCCTCTGGTGCGGCCATCTCGGCGCACAGTACGACGAACTCGTCGCCTCCGAACCTGGCGACCGTGTCGCTGGGCCTGACCGATGCCGACATACGCGAGGCCAGCTCGACCAAAAGGTCGTCGCCCGCATTGTGCCCCATCTGGTCGTTGACCGTCTTCAGGTTGTCGAGATCACAGAACAGCACCGCCACGGGTGCGCCCGAGCGCGACGAACGGGCCAACGCGTCGCCCAGGCGATCGACGAACTTGGCCCGGTTGGCCAGGCCGGTCAGGGGGTCGTGAAGGGCCTGGTGGGCCAGGCGGTCCTCGATCTGGCGGCGTCGACGGCGGTCGAGTTCGACCTGTTCGGCCATACGGTCGATCGAGGCCGACAACCGACCGAGTTCGTCGCTGGAACTGACCCCCGAGCGCCGCGTCCAATCGCCGTCGCTCATCGCCTCGGTCAGCTCGGTGAGCGCCGACAACCGCGCCGCCACCTTGCGCCCCAGCAGCATGGCGACGGCAACCGCGGCGGCCAGCGACACCGCTATGCCGATCACCACCGCCCACCACAGGGGCCGAAGTGGATCGAGCACTTCGGATCGGTCGCGCCACACGTTCACCGAACGGCCCAAATCGTCCACCGGCGCGCTGGCAGCGACAACATCGGCCATGGCCGGTGGGTTTTCTAGCAGTGCCGGATCGATCACGAAGTCGGTGGGCACCGAGGTCTCGACGAACACGTCGGTGCCCGCGATGCGGTCCTTGATGTGTATCCGCTCGCCCAACACGACGACCGAGTCTTCGCCGTCGCCAAGAGCGCTGGTGAGCCCCGCGTAGTCGGCCATCGCGACACCGTTGCCATCAACGATGACGAACCCGTCGAATCGGCCCCACCAGGTGTCGACCACCGCCAGCAAGCGTTCGAGATCGGCGCGGTCAGCGCCCGAGCGGACCGCGTCGGTGAGGTCGAACCACTCGGCTATGCCCGCCAGCTCGCCCTGTGCGATGGCCAAGCGCCTGGATGCGGCCACGGCCTCGATGCGAGCCTCGTTGCGGACCTGGTCTTGGGCTTGGTCCAGCAGCGTCGAACGCGCCGCCAGGTAGGCGATCAGGGTCAAACATGCCAACGGGACGACCACCGCCATCAGCATCAGCAGTATCTTGCGGCGCAGTGTCATGTCTGGATCAAAACGGCCTGGTCGCTTCGCTGGGTGCTGAAGTGCTTACTCTTGGTGGCCAGGGGTGAATCCTACCCACTCGAAGCGGGTCACGGGTGAACGCTCGCCTAGGTTTCGACCATGAAGATTCGTATCGGCTTCGGTCTGGGCACCCGAACACTCACCAACGATCGCACCACGTTCGATCCGTTCCTGGACGCTCTCGAGGGCCTGGGCTTCGATTCGCTGTGGTTGTCCGAGCGGGTGTCGGGCGAGTGCCCAGACCCGGTTGTGGGAATGGCGTATGCGGCCGGGCGCACCCAGCGCATCAAGTTCGGGATGAGCGTGATGGTCCTGCCAGGGCGAAACCCGGCCCTGCTCGCCAAACAGATGGCCAGCCTCGACCGCCTCTCAGGCGGCCGCCTGTTGCCCGCATTTGGTCTGGGTGTTCGCGACCCCCACGAGCAGATGGCGTTCGGTGTGCAACGCAACGAGAGGGCGGCCTGGTTCGACGAGGTCCTCCCGCTGCTGCGCCGCATCTGGACCGAGGACGCCGTCGACCACGAAGGGCCCAGGTTTCACTACCAGGGTCTCAAGGTCGAGCCCAAGCCACAGCAAGAAACGCTCGATGTTTGGCTGGGCGGGGCTGCTCCTGCCGAGCTGCGCCGTGTGGGCCGCCTCGGCGATGGCTGGCTGCCTTCGTTCTGCACCCCCGAAATCGCGGCCGCCGGATGGCAGGTCGTGAACGCAGAGGCCCGCGCCAACGATCGCCAGATCGATCCTGAGCATTTCGGCGTGCTGGTTCCGTACACCCACGGCGAGCTCAACGCGCCCACCATCGAACTGCTGAAGCGCCGGGCACCCGACTCTGACCCCCACGATGTGGTGCCCGTCGGGTGGGATGGGCTGCGGGCTCAGCTAGAACGGTTCATCGAGGTCGGTGCGTCGAAGTTCGTGCCGGTGCTGGTCGGCGAGCCACAGGACTGGACCACCGAGCTGAAGGGTGTCGCCGACGCCGTGCTCGACCTCACCACCTAGAAACCTGCGAAGGAGGGTCAACCATGGGCGAGCTGCAGTACGACCCCATGACTCATCGCGAAAAGATCGACTGGATGCTCGAATCGCAGGGGTTCGGCATAGAACCCGTCAGGGCTGTCGACGATCCCAGTGCGCCGTATCCGACGTATTCGTACACCTTCGGGCTCGAGGCTCTGGTCGGCTATCCCGAGATCTGTGTGGTGGGCCTGGCACCGGCTGCTGCCAATGGGTTGCTGAACCTGGCCGTTTCGATGCTGCGCAGCGGCACCGTCCTGCCGATCGACCAGCCCTTCGTGGGGCTGCTCGACAACGAGCTGCGCTCGATGCTGGTCACCGTCGATCTGGGCCAGCACGCGCACCGCTTCGCGACCCCACCGATCATCTACGGCGAGCAGCCGTGGCGCATGGTTCAACTGATCTGGCCTCACCGCAACGGTGCTTTCCCGTGGGAAGAGGGTTGGCCCCACGAGATGCGCCTGCTTCAGCCCCTGCTCGACCGCTGAAGGCCGCGCTCGCCCACCACATCCCGGCTGGCACAATTGGGCGATGAGCGAGGGCCACAATTCGACCGGCGGCGGGGCCTACCTGGCGGCAGCGATGCTGGCCGTGGGCGACATCCTCGAGCCCGAGAAGACCAAGGTCGAGGTGGTTTCCGAAGCCTCGGGCGAGCCCTTTGACGACGACCTCGAGCTCGAGTTCGGCGACCTGCCCGAGATCTGAGGCGGCTGGGCCTACCAGACGGCTATCGGGTACGACACAGCACCCAGAACCGCAATCAGGTCCGTGGGCGCAACGGCAACATCGAGCCCACGCCGTCCCGCGCTGACATAGATCTGGTCCCACAGCTCGCACGTTTCGTCGATATAGGTTGCCAGGCGTCGCTTCTGCCCGAACGGGCTGATGCCACCTGCCACATACCCACTAGAGCGTTCTGCTGCGGCCACGGGTGCCATGTCGGCCCGTTTCGCACCAGCGGCGCGCGCAAGGGCCTTGAGATCGAGTGTGGTGGTCACCGGCACGATGCCCACGACCAGCCCAACGCCAGCGGCCTCGGCTATCAGGGTTTTGAAAACCGACTCGGGCTCGACGCCCAGGGCCGCAGCGGCCTCGAGGCCGTAAGACTCCGCGCTGGGGTCATGGTCGTACCCGCACACCCGATGATCGATGCCGGCGGCCACCAGCTCGTCTATCGCCGGCGTCATCAGAGCCGGCCAACCGCCCAGCCGGCAGCCATCACCGCAGCCACGAAGAGGGCGGCCGACATCCCGATGGAATACACCGCAGCGAGCGTGTTCGACAGCCGCGGCGGTTGGGTCCGGGTTCCGGTGTCGAGCATCCAGCCCGACATGGCGCCGGCCGCCAACCCGCCCAGGTGGCCTCCGACGGAGATTCCCGGTGCAATGAACGTGATCATGATGTTGATCACCAGCAGACCGCCGATGCCAGAACTCCAGATGTCGCCACCGCGGGTTCTCACGAACACGGCCAGGGCACCCATCAGCCCGAAGACGGCCCCCGAAGCACCGATGGTAAGCGTGAGGGCCGAAGACGCCAGCAGGGCACCGAGCGACCCGCCGATCAGTGAGATGAAGTAGAGGCCCACGAATCGCCCCAGGCCGAGGCTGCGCTCGAGGATGCTGCCCAGCTGGAACAACAACAGCATGTTGAACGCAATGTGCAGAGCGCTGCCGTGCAAGAAGGCCGAGGTGATGATGCGGTAGTTCTCGCCGAGCTGATCGATGGCCACCGCCTGGAGGCCCAGATCGAACCAACGACTCGACCGTGGGTAGGCCAACACCATCATGAGGGCGTTGATGCCGATCAGTGTGTAGGTCGCATACGGAGTGCCCAGGGCAACCGCCACCCTCACCTTCTCGCGCCGCGACGGCTGCGCCGACCCCACACATTCGACGCAGTGGGCACCCACCGAAGCCTGCCTGAGGCACTCCGAGCAAGCAGGTCGTCCACAGCGGGTACAGCGCCGACCTGTTTCTCGGTCGGGATGGCGATAGCACTTGTCCACGAGGGATCACCCTACCGTTCTGTTGCTGTTCAACTGGATGGACGACGCTGCCGATGAGATAGGCATGCTGCGCAGAACGCTCGCGGGATCCCTGGTGTTCCTGGGTGTCGTCGCGCTCAATCTCGGCGCGGTCGGTTGGTGGTTCGATCGCGAAGTCGCCGACGCCGACCGCATCTCCGAGCTGGCAACGGCGGTCAGCCGGTCGCCCGAGTTCCAGCAGGCGGTCGCGTCCGAACTGACCGACACCTTCGTCGAGGCTGCCGGCGAAGGCGGCGCAGGGCCCCTGGACAACACCGACGCAGCAGCCATAGCCGACGCGGCGGCCGCAGCCATGGAGGACTCTCAGGTGCTGGCGATCGTGCGCACTGCGTTCGTCGACCTCTACCAGGCCGCCACCGAGTTTCGTCTCGACGAGATCAGCCTCGACATAGCGCCGATCCGCGACGCGTTGGTGCGCGGTCTCACGCCGGTCGACCCCCAGCTCGCGGCACAGATCGAACGCACCCAGATCGCCGACGACGAGGTGACCGTCGCCACCGACGAGTTGCCAGACCTTCGCAGCCTGACCGATCGTCTACACCTGGCCTGGATGTTGCAGCTGGGATTCGGCGCTGCGGCCGTGGGCCTGGCCCTTGCCATACACCCCCGCCGGTTTGTGCTGGTGCGGCGGGTCGGGGTGTTGATGGCCCTGGGCGCAGGCCTGCAGATCGGCCTGACGATGGGTCTCAGCGCAATTCTCGAGCGGTTCGGGCCAGACGACCGACTGTTCGTCGGGGTCTCGATCGCTGCTGACCTGCTCATGGAGAGCCTGCGCATCCAGGCCTACGTCCAGCTGGCCTTGGCTGCCGTCGTCGCTGCGGGAGGCCATATCTTGCTCTGGACCCGCCGGCTGGTGCCCAGGATGGTTCCTCGCCTCGCCTGAAGCTGCGCAGAACGGCACAATGGCATGATGCACACGAGCGACGACGTCCTCGCAGACCTGTTCTCATTCATCAGCGGCTCGCCCTCGCCCTTCCACGCGGTCGATTCGGCAGCGGCCGCGCTCGAGTCTCACGGGTTCAGCGCCCTGGACGAGGCCCAGCGTTGGGACGACCCGTCGGGCCGACACTTCGTCAAGCGATCGGGGGCGCTGATCGCATGGGTCCGATCACCCGACGCTTCGCCCGCTACGCCGGTCCGGCTCATCGGGGCCCACACCGACAGCCCCAACCTGAGGCTGAAGCCCCAACCCGACAGCGGGCGGGCCGGCTATCGCCAGCTTGGTGTGGAGGTCTACGGCGGGCCACTGCTCAACTCGTGGCTCGATCGCGACCTCGGAATCGCCGGACGCCTGATGGTCGACGGCGGGCACCAGGTGCTGGTCAGAATCGACGAGCCGGTCGCAAGGGTCGCTCAGCTGGCCATCCACCTCGACCGTGAGGTGAACGAGGGTCTGAGGCTCGACCGTCAACTGCACCTCAGCCCGATATGGGGATTGGGCTCGGCCACCGACGGCGAACTCATCGAGTTCGTGGCCGCTCAGGCACAGGTACGGCCAGCACAGGTCGACGGCTTCGATCTGATGCTTCACGACGTTGCGCCGCCGGCAGTTCTCGGCGCAGACCGCTCCATGTACGCAGCGGCGAGAATCGACAACCTCGCCTCGTGCCACGGTGCAATCGCGGCTCTGGCCTCCGCGGCCGACGCTGCACAGTGGGCGATGATCTGTCTGTTCGACCACGAAGAGGTCGGCTCGGGTTCGTCAACCGGAGCCGACGGTTCGATGCTGGCGCACATCCTGGAGAGGATCGAGATGGGCGTCGGCGGCGACCGCGAGACCCTTCTGAGATCGATCGCCCAGAGCTGGTGTGTCAGCGCCGACGGCGCCCACGCGGTTCACCCCAACTATCTCGACAGGTACGAACCAGACCACCTCGTCTCGCTGAACGGCGGACCCGTGGTGAAGACCAACGTCAACGAGCGCTACGCCACCTCGGCCGAGGGAATGGCCATGTTCAAGCGGGTGTGCGAGGTCGCCGAGGTACCCCACCAGGTGTACTCGCACCGAACCAACCTGGCTTGTGGTTCGACGATCGGGCCCCTGACCGCTGCAAACCTGGGGGTGCGAACCGTCGACGTTGGCAGCGCCCAGCTGAGCATGCACTCGGCCCGAGAACTCGGCGGCGTCGAAGACCCCGCCATGCTCGCGGCAGCGCTGGCGGCCTTCGCAGCCGGGGGCTAGGCAGCAGCGTCAGGCCGCCCGAACCTGAGGCACCACGACCTCCAGGTAGGCATCTAGTGCCTCGGCGTTCCAGGGCGCACGAAAAGCCACGTTCACCATCTGGGCGCCCGCGTCGCGATAGGCCAAGATCAGCTCGACGGCCTGATCGGGTGTGGCCAGCAACGAGCCGCTCATCAGTCGCTCGGCCTGATCGCCCCACTGGGCCGCCACAAGCGATCGCCGTTCGGCGACCTCGGCGTCGGTCAACCCCAGATCGAAGCTGAGGTTCACCGTGCGCTCGATCGAACCGGGGTCGCGACCCACCTGCTCGGCGTGCTGGGTGAGCAGACCGTTCAGTCGACCGAAGGTCTCGGCCGAGACGTAGGCCGCGTTCCAGCCATCGGCCAGCCGCGCCACCATGGGGATGGTGCGCTTTTCACCGCGGCCACCGATCCAGATCGGCAGACGATCTTGGACCGGACGGGGAAGGCACGACGCGTTGTCCAACGTCACCCAGTCGCCCGAGAACGTGGTGCGATCCTGCGTCAGCAGACCCCTTATCGCCTGGGTGGCCTCGTCCAACATGTCGAGGCGGCGCCCGGCCGGCGGGAAGTCATAGCCGTATGCCACCGCCTCTTGTTCGTGCCAGCCGGCGCCGAGCCCCAGGGTGAACCGACCCCCCGAGATGTGGTCGATGGTGGCAGCGACCTTGGCCAACAGACCCGGGTTGCGGTAGCCGACGTAGAACACCAACACGCCGAGCCTGGCGTTGGTGGTGTCGCACGCCAGGGCGGCCAGGCTGGCCACCGTCTCGAAGTGGTCGACGGTGCCTCCGGCGGGCGGGGCCTCGTAGATGTGGTCCCACACCGAGATCCAGTCGAGGCCTTCGGCATCTAGCCGGCGCCAGAGGCTCCGCATCTCGTCCATGGTCATGTTCTGTTGCCCGATGTGGGCGCCGAGCTGGAGTGTCATTTCATGCACCGCCTCTGAGGCTGATTCGGGGATACAGGTGGCTCGAGTCGTTGAACGACCTGAGAATCCATTGTTCGTCTGTGATCACCAGGTGGCTGATCGAGCCGTTGTCTGCTCCGCCCAGCGAGAACGGCCTTCCGCCCGTGGCGTGAGCGCATATGGCGGCGATGACCCCGCCGTGGCACACCACCACCGCCAGGCCGTCGCGATGACGCTCGGCTATTCGGGCGACGGCCCCGGTGGTTCGCCCCGCAAAGTCTTCTGTGCGTTCGGCGTTGGGTATGACGTCCCAACGACCCTTGGCGCGCATCTCGAGATAGGTCGGATGCATCTGGGCAGCCATCTGCCTGAGGAGGCCCCCCTCCCAATCGCCCAAGGCAACCTCGCGCAGGTCGGCATCGACGATGGGCTCGAGCCCCACTCTGGAGGCCAGAGGTGCCGCCGTCTGGTGGGTTCGCTGCATGGTCGAGACGTAGATTGCGTCGATCGGCTCGCCCGCCAGGCGTTCACCGACCAGTTCGGCCTGCCTCAAGCCGTCGGGGGCCAACGGCGGGTCGCCCTGGCCGTCGAGCATCGCGAACTCCTCGCCTGGAGTGAACGCCGCGGAAGCTCCATGGCGCACGAGGATCACTTCGGTGGAACCCGCAGGGGGCTGGAATCGGGTCTGGTGGAACGAGGTCGGTTCGCGGGTCAAGGCGTGCTCCTGGACTGATCAGCGCGGACCCGGCGACCGTAGCGTGATCAGGGCCCGAACAAGAGATCGAGCGCCCGCTCTCCGGGGCATCAGGGGCACGGCATCAAAGGCCGCCAGAGAGCCGAAGCCGATGAGGCGACCGTCGGCCTGCAACAACACATAGCCCGAACCATCGCGGCGGCCCGCTATCGACACGGCGTCGGCACCCGAAAGACCCAGTTGTTGATCCCTGAGCCCCACCAACGACCCGTGGAACGTCTGGTCGAACGAGAAGACGCCACCCTCGCTGGACAGAACCAGATACCCGGCCGAACCCATGACCGCGCCGGTTACGGCCTTCGATCGTCGAAGAGCACCCGCTTGGCCTCTGTAGGAAGCGTCGCCATAAGCGAACACGCCGCCGTCAGCAGCTACCAGGATGTAGCCACGCCCGCTGCCGGTGGGCGAGATGGACACCACCGGACCATCCAGGTCCAGCTGGGCGGCAGATCCTGCGAAGCCCGCGGCCCCCAGTGCGAACACCCCGCCGTCGGCGCCCACCAGCCAATAGCCGTCGCCTCGCTGGGTCGCTGCCATGTCGACGATGGGTCCGGCAAGGTCCAGGTTGGACACATCACCGAACCAGGCTGCGTCGCCGTGGGCGGTGACATGCCCATCGGCCGAAACCAGCCAGAACCCCTGCCCCGAAGGCGTGAGTGCCCCGGCGACGATCGGTCTTGCGACGGTGAGGGTCTCGAAACCCTCGATCGTGGTGAACACCCGTCCGTTCGAGGTCACGACCCCCCAGTTCAGTGCCTCCAGGCCGCTGACCAGGGCTGTCGCCTCGGCACCGACCGAAGGTTCGCTGCGGCCTCCCGGTCCCTCTGCGAACACCCTGTAGCGATGCTTGACCCCGGGCTGAGCGGCGCGGTCGGCGAAGCTGCTGACGGTCGCGGCCACGCTGGCTATGACCTTGCCGTC
>JAGQSP010000642.1 GCA_020439485.1 Acidimicrobiales bacterium
ACGTCGAGTACGCCACACCAACACAGAAGCTGGCCCTGGCCATCCGCGATGGCACATGCAGGTGGTGGCACTGCAACAGCGAAGCCTCACGCTGTGAGGCCCATCATCTGCATCATCGCGAACACGGCGGAACGACCGACCTCGACAACCTGGCGCTGTTGTGCCCGCACCACCACGACCGGCTCCACCAAAACGGCAACCGACTCGCCATGGGAGACACACCGGACCAGTGGCGACTCGAGGACAGCCACGGCACCGTCATCAGCGAATGGACCAAACCACCACCACGACAACAAAAACCCGCCGGCAAACCACCAAACCAAACCGCGCGAGCCGGCTAGCGGCCGCCCTGGGTCAATCGCGCCAGGGGCGGATGAGCGCTTCTTGCGCTGTCGAGGCCACCATCGTGCCGTCGATGCGGTGGATGGTGCCGTGCACCAGGCCACGCGATGCGGCAGATGCCGACGGTCGTAGGTCGTAGAAATGCCATTGGGCCAGGTCGGTTGGCCGATGGATCCACACCAAGTGGTCCAGGCTGGCCGACATCGAGCGTTCGAAGCCGGGGTTGTTCTCGTGCGGTCGACGAGCAGCCCCCACCGGCCCGTGATCGGACGAATAGGCGATGCCCGCCGAAGTCGCCGGCTCGTCGGCGCCGGCCAGATCTGGAACCCTGAACCAGATCCACCGAGCCGGCCGCTGATCATGGGGGATCTGATCGATGGGCACCGAGCGGCTGTCGACCACATCGGCAAAACCGTCGGGCTCGAGTTCGTCGGGATGCACACCGGTGGCCTCGATGACATCGAACACCGGTGTCTGATGGTCGTATCCGTTCTCGAGGACCTGGAACGAAGCCTCCATGTTGAAGATCGCCTCGCCGTATTGGATGGCAACCACTCGACGGGTGGCGAAGCTGCGCCCGTCGCGGATCCGGTCGACGCGATACATGATCGGGTGACGCCAATCGCCGCCGCGCAGGAAGTACGCGTGAAGGCTGTGTGTCAACAACCGTTGATCGGGGTCGAGGGTTCGCTGAGCTGCCGTCAAAGCCTGAGCCGCAACCTGGCCGCCAAAAACCCTGGTGCGCTTCTTGGCCGGGCTTTTCCCCCAGAAGATGTCGTGTTCGACCTGCTCGATGTCGAGGATCTCTGGAAGTGTCGGCGAGGCCAACGCGTCGATGGGCGAGTCTGGGGTCGGAACCGGTCTGATAGCGGATGACGGCACGGGCTCAACACTAGACAGCGACCGCACCACCAGGCGCGGTTATCTAATCTGTCGCACATGGACGAGATTCTCGACGTCGACCTGCTGGCCTTCGAGCAGGGAACCACCGCCCAGCGCAAGGCGGTGATCGATGGAGTCATGCGCAGCCTTGCTACCGGCTTCGTCTACACCAAACACGACCTGTCGTCGACGATGCTCGACGACGCCTACGACGTGCTCGGCAGGTTCTTCTCGTTGCCCCGTGCCGTCAAGGACAAATACGACGCCCGCGAAACGGGCGGTCAAAGCGGCTACACCCCGCTGTTGGTCGAGACCGCAGCCATCAGCGACGTTCCCGACTGGAAGGAGATGCTGAACTTCGGCGTGCCGGCGCCCGAAGGACATCCGCTCAACCGCAGATACGGACACCGCTATCACCATCCTCTGCTGCCCGAACAAGACCTACCCGGGTGCACAGAGCTGCTGCTCGAGTTTCACCACAAGGTCGCCGCCCTGCAGCAGCGCTTCCTGCGCATCATCGCGGTGGGTATCGGCGCCCACGAGTCGTATTTCGACACCATGGTCACCCACGGAGCCCACCTCACCAGGGCCATCAACTATCCCCCGATGGAAGGCGCACCCGGCACCCAGCATGTTTGGGCCGAAGCCCATGGTGACATCAACCTGATCACGGCGCTTCCCCGTGCCACGGCCAGAGGCCTGCAGGTCAAGGTCGAAGGCAGGTGGGTCGACGCCGAACCACCCGACGACCACGTCATCATCAACACGGGCATCATGCTCGAACGTCTCACCAACGGCTTGATTCCCGTCGGTTGGCATCGGGTTGTCGCCGACCCCGAACAACAGGGCGGGCGAATCTCGGTTGTGCAGTTCTGTCACCCGACGCCGTGGACGATCCTGTCGCCCGCACAACCGACCGTGTCGCCCGAACGTCCCCTCAGGTACGCGGACATCTCCGCCGGCGATCTGCTCGACGAGGTCATCTGGCAGATCGGCCTCATGGGCTGACACGGCCACACCAGGTCGCCGGCCGGGTTGGCTGCTATTTTCGGTCGCAGGTTCTGCACCCAGGAGGCCCGATGCCCACCGCCAACGTCAACGGCCAGTCGATCAGGTTCGACGACTCGGGCGGTGATGGCCCGCCCATCATCTTCAGCCACGGCTTCTTGATGGATCGCACCATGTTCGCGGATCAGGTGGAGAGCCTGCGCGACTCGTATCGATGCATCACCTGGGACGAACGCGGCTTTGGCGAGACACCGGCCACCGGACCATTCACCTACTGGGACTCGGCGCGAGATGCCCTCGCTCTGCTCGACCACCTGGGTATCGACTCGGCGGTGTTCGTCGGGATGAGCCAAGGTGGCTTCCTGTCGCTGCGAGCGGCTCTGCTGGAGCCCGAACGTGTGAGGGCTCTGGTGCTGATCGACTCGCAGGCCGGCGTCGACGATGCCGAAACCCTCGAGGGCTATCGCGGCATGATCGCTCACTGGAAGAGCGGCCAGCCTCTGGGAGAGGTGGGCCAGATGGTCGCCGGCCTGATCTTGGGCGAGCCCAACCTGATGCAGAAATGGATCCAGATCTGGGAATCGCGCGACCGCGACGGCATCGAGTACCCGGCCGGAGCCCTGCTGGACCGCGACGACATCACCGACCGCCTTGCTGAGATCGCCTGCCCGGTTCTTTCGATACATGGCGAGCAAGACATGGCCATAACCATGGATCGCGCCGAAGCGCTTCAGGCCGCGGTCAGCCACGCCCGGGGCCTGGTCAAGGTGCCAGGTGCGGCACACGCCCCCAACATGACCCACCCCCAAATCGTGAACCCGGCGCTGGGAGCCTTCCTCGACAGCCTCGAGCAGCGGTGACCAGCTCGTTTGACCCCTTCTCCGGGAAGCCAAACGACGGACCGTCCGACGACGCCCCTGAGCCGTCGAGCGGCCAGGCATTCCCGGCGCCTCCGCCCGACTACATCAGCCAGGGAACACCGCCGCCACCACCGCCTCCCGGACAGCCTCAAGGCCCCTACCCCGGATGGTCCGGTCAGGCACCCGGGCCCGCACCCGTCTATGTGAAGCCCAGCGGCACCAGCGCCGGTCTAGCCCTAGGCCTTTCCATAGTGGGGCTGTTGGTCTGTGGCGGCCTGCTCAGCCCAGTCGGGATGATCATGGGCATCAAGGCCCGCAACCAGATCGACGCCGGCATGGGCAACCCCGCCGACCGTGGCATGGCCACAGCAGCCTTCATCATCGGGCTCATCGGCACGGTCATCATCGGGCTGCTGATCATGTTCTTCTTCATCGGTGTTGCGGTCGCAGGCTCCTAGACCCTTGACCACGACCCGTTCGCCCGCGCAGCCGTTGCTGCTGGGCCTGTCACCTCGCGTCGCGGTGGGGCTGGTTGCTTCCGGGGGCCTCGGGCTGGCGGCCAGTGTCGATTTGGTGATCGACGACGGGCCGGTTCTGTGCCCGTTTCGGCTGTGCACAGGCGGCTACTGCCCCGCCTGTGGAGGAACCAGGGCCGCAGCCAGGTTTGTATCGGGCGACATCGCCGGGTCGTTCGCTCAACACCCGATCGTCGCTCTGCTGATGATCCAGGCTCTCGTGGCAGCGGGTTTCATCCTTTGGCGCCCCGAGCGGTCGCTTCGATGGATTAATCAGCGCCTGGGCCGCTTCGCATCGGCAATGGGGGTGCTGGCCCTAGCGGTTTGGGTCGCGCGGATGGCCATTGGCGATATCCCGGCACCCTTCGGGCTCTAGCACCCGCAGCGGGGGTGTCAGAAGTCCAGCAGCGCGTTCTCGACCACTTCTGAAAGGGCAGGGTGGATGTACATCATCCCCGAAGCCATCTCGTCTACGGTCTGCCCGAAGGCCATGCCCTGTATCAGTTGCTGAATGAGGCTCGCGGCATGCGGCCCCATTATGTGAGCACCGACCAGCTTGCGGGTCGAGCGATCGGCTATCAGCTTCGCAAAGCTGGTTGTGTCCTCCATGGCCCACCCGGCCGCTGTCGCTCCGTAATCCTTGGTGGCCACCATCACGTCGAGGCCCGCCGCACGGGCCTGTGGTTCGGTCATGCCCACCGAAGCCACCTGCGGATGGCTGAACACGGCGTGTGGTGTAAGGGAATAGTCGGTGAAGCGCAGGTCGTCGAGGTTGAGGATGTTGTGGCGCACGTTGCGCATCTCGAGATTGGCCAGGTGCTTTAGCTGGAAGGTGTTCGACAGATCGCCGAACGCCCAGATCCCCGGCACATTGGTGCGCCCCGCGTCGTCGGCGATCACCCGCCAGCCCAGGTGCTCGATACCGGCGGCGTCGAGGTCGAGGGTGTCGCCGTTGGGGATGCGCCCGGTGGCCACCATCAACAGGTCGGCCTCGACCACCTGCTGGGAGCCGTCCGAGCTGAGGCAGTAGGTCATCTTGACCCTGTCGCCATCTCGCTCGACCCGGTGATCGTAGGTGCCGGCGCGCACGTCGACCTGCTGTGAGTAGACGTCTGTGAATCGCCGCGACACGTCGGGGTCTTCGTGGCTCAGCAGCACCGGTCCCCTGTTGACGATGGTCACGTCGACACCAAACGACGAGAACACGTGTCCCAGTTCTGTGGCCACATAGCCGCCGCCCAGGATCAGCATCGACTGCGGCAACTGGTCGAGGCGCATGACGGTGTCGGAGGTCTCGTACGGCACCACCGGCAGATCCAGCGCCGGATCGATGCCCGGTATAGCGGGAACGTGGGGCCTGGCGCCCGCGCCCAGCACGATCACCGGCGCCGTCAAGTGCTGGCCGTTGACCTCGACCACCCGTTGGTCGCCCTCGACCCGATCGGACGTGAATCGTCCGACACCGCGGTACACCGTGATGTTGGGGCACTCGTC
>JAGQSP010000069.1 GCA_020439485.1 Acidimicrobiales bacterium
AAGGAGAACGGACATGAACACCGAATCTGCCACCCACTCGAGCTCACGGCCTGCCGCACGCAAGGTGCTGGTCGTTGGTGCCACCGGAGGCTCGGGTCGGGCCGCGGTTGCGGCCTTGGCCGGGGCCGGTCACCACGTCACCGCGTTCTCGCGCCACGCCGATCGCCTCGCCGGTCAGATCGAGGGCATCACCACCATCAACGGTGACGCCATGAACAAGGCCGACGTCGACCACGCCGTGGCCGGACACGATGCGGTGATAGTCACCCTCGGCATCACCGAGAACCCGATCAGGGTCCGGATCCTGGGCCCCAAGCACACGCCGGCAGATGTCCGCTCGGCCGGCACCCGCAACGTCATCGACGCCATGAAGTCGCACGGCATAGAACGACTGGTAGTTCAGTCTTCGTACGGCATCGGCGAGACCGCACAGCACCTGCGCATCCGCGACCGGCTGTTCTTCGCCCTGCTGGTCAAGCAGCAGATGGCCGACACCGCGGTTCAAGAGAGCGTCGTGCGTTCGAGTGGCCTCGACTGGACTCTGGTGCAGCCCGTTCACCTGACCGAGGCCGTCGACGGGCCCGACGCTTTCACCTCCACCGACGGTCGTGCTCGGAAGATGACGGTTGGGCGTGGCCCGGTGGGCCGGGTGTTGGCCGCCATCGTCGGCGATGAATCGTTGCGCCACAAGACCGTGTCGGTCTCGGGGTGAAAACGTCCCCGCGGGGACGTTTTGGGGCTCAATAGTCGGAGTCGGTGGCCTCTTGGTCGGGGTGCAGCACCGACCGCACCCGCTGGGCTGCGGTCTGGGCTCGCCACGATCGCACCTTGATGCCGTTGCGATAGCGGTCGCCCACCATGCGGTTGGTGGCGTCGCGGAACTTCTCGACGATGGCCCTGGTGTCGGCGCGGCTGTCGGTGACGCGAACCGGGTCGAACAGCTCGAACTGAAGATCGGCAGGTACAACCGACCCGTCGGGTTGGAAGGTGGGGCAGTCGATGCAGATCGGCACCACCTTGACGTTCGGGGCGACGTATCCCTCGAGGGTGCGACGGTTGGGCTCGTGTATGTAGAGCGTGCTGCCGTTCTTCGACGTCGTGTTGTGTCTGGCGACCAGGGACATCACCGTCACCGACCCCGGGGTGTCACGAACCGCCTCCAGCACCTTCAGGCCGGTGTTGTTCTTGCGGCGCCGGTATTCGCGCAGGGCCTCACTGGGCGATCCGTCCAGGCGGGGCACCGTCTGCACCACACCACTGATGTGGCTCAGCGTTCGGATGATCTCGTAGGGCCCGTAGCCGATGTCGAGGCTCATCAGGCTGATCATCTCGCTGACCACCTGGACGGTGGTGTGTCGGCTTCCGAAACCCATGCGGCCGATGGTCTCGGCCACCACGGGAACGTCGGTGAACTGCCCGTGATCGGTGACGATCAGCACCGACTCGCCACTGTCGACCCAGCCGCGCAGGCCGTGTTTGGAGGCGTAAGAGTCGAGCTGGTTCTGCAGGCGTTCATGGCTTTCGCGGGTCAAGATCACATCGACCAGGGTTTGGTCGACGATGCGCGAGGGGTCGTGCTGGTGCAACGTCTGGGCCATGTCGAAACGGGCGTCGTCGAAATCGCGAACCTGGAACGCGGCGAACCGTTTGCCCAACGTGTCGCGGTAGATGTCGTACATCTCGCGTTCGGGCAGGCCGTCGAGCCAGTGTTTGGTGTGATCGATTTCCGGGGGGAGATTCATCGCCCGGACACGCTAATGGCCGCGCGCCGACGGGGGTTACGTGGCCGCCGCTCAGACGAACTCGGTGGGCGTGGTCGCCCTAGGACAGGTCGTTCTCGAGCCGCCGACGCAATTCGCGTTTGAGAACCTTGCCGTAGTTGCTGGTGGGCAGGCTGTCGACGAAGAAGTACTGCTTGGGTCGCTTGTAGCGGGCGATTCTGTCCAAGCAGATCTGGTCAAGATCGTCGGTCGTAGGGGCCGATGCGGGATCCGTGGCCACAATGAACGCCACCACCGATTCTCCCCACTCGGGGTCGGGGCGACCCACCACGCAAGCTGCAGCGACGCCGTCGTGGCGCAGCAAGGCTTCCTCTACTTCGCGCGGGTAGATGTTCATCCCGCCGCTGATGATGAGATCTTTGGACCTGTCGCGCAGGGTCAGGTATCCCTCGACGTCGAAGCTTCCTACATCGCCGGTGTGCAACCATCCGTCGCGGAGGGTCTCGGCTGTTGCCTCGGGCTGCTGCCAATACCCGGCCATCACGACATCGCCTCGTACGACGATCTCACCGACTTCCCCAGCCGGCAGGGGAGTGCCGTCGTCGTCGACCACACGCACCTCGATATCGGTGCGGGCCACGCCAACGCTCTGCAGACGATCGCGCCAGCGGGGATCGTCTCGATCGGCGTGGTCGTCCTTCGACAGGGCCGTGATGGTCATCGGCGTCTCGCCTTGGTCGTAGATCTGGGCGAGTTTGGGCCCGAACACCTCGAGCGCGATTTCAAGGTCGGCCAGGTACATCGGCGCCCCGCCGTAGATGATGGTCTTCAGCCCCGTGAGGTCGGCGTCCAGGATCGCCGGGTCGGTCGTCAGTCGCTTGATCATCGTCGGCGCCGCGAAGAACGAGACGCCGGACCAACGTGCCAACACTGTTGCTATCTCGGCGCCGTCGACCCCGCCCGAGGCCGGCGTGATGCTGACCGCTCCGCGGGCGATGTGGGGCAACCCGTACAGGCCCGAGCCGTGGGAGATGGGGGCTGCATGAAGCACGGCATCTCGGTGGCTTATCGGATCGATGTCGGCGAAATAGCTGAGCGACATCATGAGCAGGTTGCGATGGGTCAACGTCGCGCCCTTGGGTCGGCCCGTGGTGCCGCTGGTGTAGAACAGCCAAGCGGCATCGGTGGGAAGACGCTCGACCAGCTCGATCGGTTCGGCACCGGCGAGGTCGTCCCACTGTGGGCCAGGGGCAACCACGCTCGACCCGTCGGCATGCTCCTCGTCGGCTACGGCCACGCGGGCACCGCTCTGTTCGAGAATGAAGGCGACCTCGTCGGGGTGCAGGCGGGCGTTCACGGGCACGGCGACCAGTCCGGCATGCCAGATGGCGAACAGCGCCTCGAGGTACTCGGGCCGGTTGCTCATGACGATGGCGACTCGATCGCCGGTCTGCAGACCGAGCTGGGTGCATAGACCGCCCGCGATGCGCGCGACGCGGGTCGCGAACTGAGCCCAGGTGGCGTGAACCTCCTCGCCGACGGCCAGTGCGGGCCCGTCGGGATAGCGCACACCGTTGCGAATGACCCACGTGGCTAGATTCATGAGACGACCCTCGAAACTGTCGATTCCATGAGATGAACTTCTCCTCAGAACAGGCGCTCGACCGCCTCGCATCCAACGAACATGGCGTCTTGGCCACGCTCCACCCGACCCGTGGGGTCGACCTGGTGCCGGTGGTCTATACCGTGGTCGACGGTCACGTATGCGTGCCAGTCGACCGGGTCAAGCCCAAGGCATCCGAGCGGCTGCAGCGCGAACGCAACCTCGAGCTCGATCCCGCCGCCACCCTGTTGATCGAACATTGGGACCGCACCAACTGGTCGGCGCTTTGGTGGGTGCGAGCCCAGCTGCGATGGATCGACCATTCGCAGCCGGGCTCTTGGGTCGAGGTTGCCAACCGGGCGGTCGAGCAGCTCGCCGACCGCTTCACCCAATACAGCGAACCCCATCACAACGAACCACCGCTGGCCCGCATCCTGGTGTTCGACATCGAGGCAGCAGCCGGGTGGGCTGCCCAGCCCTGATCAGGCGGCGTTGACCGCAGGCAGGATCTCGTCGTTCAACACCCTCAGATCGTCGAGAGTCTTGGCAGTCGGGACATCGGCGAACGGCGGCCAGATGAGCGGCATGGTCAGGCCGACCTTTTTCAACTCGATGAGGTTCTCGGTGATCTGTTCCTGGGTGCCCACCAGGATGTTGCTGACCTTGCCGTTGTCGGTCTGGTCGGACGGCTCGTCGGTGATGGCGAACCAGTACATGCTGCAGAGCTCGAGGTTGTCGAGGGCGTCGGGCTTGTCGAGCTTCTCGAGCTCGGCCTGAATCGGCCCGCGCCACTCGGCCAGCTCGCTCGGGGTGTCCTGGATGCCGATCCAGCCAGACAGGTTGTACTTGGCGATGCGGTTGGCCGACCGCTTTGGGTCGCGCAGGCCGCTGAAGAAGATGGGTGGGTGGGGATCTTGCAGCGGCTGGTGGCCAAACCCGCACGACTCGAAGTCGGCGAACTCGCCGTGATACTCGAACAACTCGTTGGTCCAGATGCCCTGGCAGATCTCGATGGTCTCTCGCACGTGGCTGTGGCGCCGCGGGAATATGTGGGCTGCGCTTGCGGCGGCGAACTCTTCGGGCATCCAGCCCGCGCCGATGCCCACGTTGACCCTTCCACCAGACAGGTGATCGACCGTGGCGATCTCGGCGGCGAATACGCCAGGCGAGCGGTAGGGCGTGTCGGTGATGCTCATGCCGATGCGGCACTTGGAAGTCTTGGCGGCCAGCCACGGAATGAGCGGCCACCCCTGGAACCACTTGCCCCTGGCCGAAACGGGAAGCTGCGGCGGGAACTCCTTCATCATGCCGAACGGGTACTGCAGCTGGCCGCGATCGGATGCCTCGGGCACGACGATGCGGTCGAGTGTCCAGATCGAGTCGAACTCGAGCTCTTCGGCCAGCTCGGTGAGGTCTTCCAGCTCCTTGACAGTGACGTGATCGCGGAAGTTCGGCAGGTACAGAGCCAGTTTCATGTCGGTCATGTGATTCCCCGGTGTTCTCCTCCAGGCCCCCTTGACCCGGATCGACGGTGTGCCAAAGGGCACAT
>JAGQSP010000643.1 GCA_020439485.1 Acidimicrobiales bacterium
CCATGGATGCAGATCGCCGCCGCGGCAACCGCTGCGCCCGACATGTTCTTCACCACCGGGATAGCAGTGGCCTTCCCCCGCAGCCCCATGGTGTCGGCCGCTGTGGCCTATGAACTGGCCGACAACACCGGAGGGCGGTTCCGGCTGGGTCTGGGCAGCCAGGTCAAGGCCCACATCGAACGCCGATACTCGGCCGAGTACGACAGGCCCGCAGCGCGCATGCGCGACTATGTGCTGGCGGTGAAGGCCTGCTGGCGTGCGTTCGGCCGCGAGGAGCGTCTGAACCACGAGGGCGAGTTCTACAAGATGAGCTTGTTGCCGGCCGAGTGGTCGCCGCCGCCGCATCAGCACCCGATGAAGCTGGACATCTCGGCGGTCGGCCCGGTGATGACCCGTGTGGCCGGCGAGGTGGCCGACGGCATACACGTGCACCCGTTGCATTCGATGCCCTACATCGAGAACCGACTGCTGCCCGGCGTGGCCGAGGGCGCCGCCAGAGCGGGCCGCGATCCTGACGACATCGATCTGATCATCCCCGTGTTCGCCTGTCCGGGCGACACGCCAGAAGAGCGGGCGGCCTACACCGAGCGGGCCAAGACCCAGATCGGCTTCTATGGGAGCACACCCAACTACGCCTTCCAGTTCGACGACCTGGGCTTTGAGGGAACCACCGGGCGCATCAGGGAGAAGATGAAGGCCGGTGACTTGGACGGGGTCAAGGCCCAGATAACCGACGAGATGCTCGAGACCTACGGCCTGGTTGCGTCGTGGGACGACATGGCCGACAAGCTGATCGCCCGTTACAGCGGAACGGCTGCACGCGTCGTCATGTACCTGGGCCAACAGCAGATGCAGACCGACCCGAACCACCTGGCCAAGTGGAGCGAGGTGGCGCGCGCTGTCAGGGCCGCTGCCTAGCCGTCGGCCTGGGCGTCTGCGCTCAGCGCTTCTCGGACAACATCCGATCGAGCACCCGGAACACTCCGTCGCTGCCCTCTTCCATCACCTTCAGCGCCGCTTCGAGCTCTTCGCAGTCGTTCTCGTCATAGTCCAGCATCTCGAACACGCGCTTGGTTCCGTTGTGCACGACCGAGTGGGGCCGTTCGAGTTCTCGGTAGCTGTTGACGTGACCGAAGCCGGTGCGACCTTCGCCGGTCGTGTACCACTTGCCCAGGCGGCAGCTGTGGTGATCGACAAAGTCGAACATCTGCTCGCGGTGCAGTACCGACCGATACGTGTTGGTCTTCCATATGACGTGGTCGAGCTTGGCTAGCACCATGAAGATCATGTCCTTGGTGCTGTAGATCTTGTTCATTGCCCGCTGATTCGCGGCGTTGGTGGCGTGAAGTCGCGTATCGAACTCGCTGATGATCGTGCGTATGTCCTCGCACATCTCGGCCGAGTTGTCCATGCTCTCGGTGACCCGCAGCGATTGAGAGTTGATCTCCTCGACGGCCTTGGTGATGTCCTCGGCGGCACTCTTGGTCTGGTTCGACAGGTTCTTGACCTCGTTGGCCACGACCGAAAAGCCCTTGCCTGCAGTTCCCGCCCGGGCGGCCTCGATGGTCGCATTCAGCGCCAGCAGGTTCGTGCGCTCGGAGATGTTGACGATCACCTGCAGCAGCTTGGTGATGTTCTTGACCAGCTCGTTCATGGTCTCGGTGTTGTCCTTGGACTCGACCACGATGTTCGTGAGGCTGTCGATCTCCTCGGAGATGCGCCTGGAATCGGCGGCCAGGCTGTCGAACTCTCGCTCGACCTCGCCGAACTCTTGCAGGACCTCACCGTTGAACGCCACCGACTCGGCCAGGTTGGCCTGGATGTTGCCGAGACCTTCGACCAGCCGCTCGTTTTCGTACGCCAACACGTCGACCAGGCGGCGCTTGGGTGGGCCGTCGAACGCCGGGGAAGGCTCGTCGGCGACGGGGGTGCTGGCCGGCAGTGTGTCGGTCATCGGTTCTCCTCGATCATCGTCGAGGCTCCCGTCGGCTGCGATAGAGCGTGGGTTAACTCTGAACTGTTTCTGTCGCGGGGCGAACCGGCTGGGCGTCGACCGGCTCGAAGGTTCGTTCGGACCCGCGGGTGCGTACGTGGCCGGCGGTGGGCGGGGCGAAGTGGGTTCCCAGCACCAGAGTTTCGGTGTCTTGGAGGTCGTCCAACAGCGAGGCGCGGGTGGCGGTGGACTGCGCCGAGTCGTGGTCGAAGGGTTCGGCAGCCACGTGGGGGTGGGCGATCTGGATGGGCGAATGGAACGCGTCGCCTGTTATCAAAGCCCGGGCCCCCTGCGATTCGATGACCACAGACACGTGCCCTGGGGTGTGGCCGGGAGTCGGGACGAGCCTCACCCATCGGTCGATGTGGTGGTCGGTGTCGACCAGGTCTGCCTTACCGGCCGCGATGACAGGCTCGATGCTGACACTGTGCAGATCGAAGTGGTCGTCGGCCTGCAGCGCCGCCAGCTCTGTACGGGCAAAGAGGTACCTGGCGTTGGGGAAAGTCGGAACGACGATGCCATCGACCTCGACGGTGTTCCAACCGACGTGATCGAAGTGCATGTGGGTGCAAACGACCACGTCCACACCGGCCAGCCCACTTGGGAGAGCGTCGCCCAGCCGATCGACGAACCCGGCGTCGCCCGGCAGGGGGCGCTCGCGCCCGTGCCCGACACAGGTGTCGACCACGATCACCCGATGGGGAGTCTGAACCACGAAGGCGTGGTTCGACAGCCGGATGCGGCCGTCGGGTTCGAAGTAGGGGGCCA
>JAGQSP010000644.1 GCA_020439485.1 Acidimicrobiales bacterium
TGCCATTCGCCCAAATGCCTGGCGCCATGGCGGTGGGTATGTACACCGCAGAGATTCTCATCCACAGCTGGGATCTGGCTGCTGCCACCCGGCTGAACGTCGACTGGCCAGACCCGGTGGTGCTGGCAGCCCTGGCCGGCATGCAGATGGCACTGCCCGACGAGATCCGCAGCGACCCCGAGGTGCCCTTCGACCCGGTTGTCGACGTCCCGGGCACGGCCCCGGCCATCGAGCGCCTGGTCGCGTGGACCGGTCGAAATCCGGCAGCGTGGCAGGCCACAGCAGGCTGAAGCTCCCGGGTGACGGCGGGCCCCGAACGGCGGCGGCACCCAGGCCATAGGCTGCCACTGCCGAGGCAACAGCTCGGTCATCGCCGACGATAGGGGCCGCCGTGACCAACCCCGCCGCCACAGAGCGAGAGCTGCTGTGCAACCTGTTCCCAGAGGTCGGGCCCCAAGCGCCCACCCTCTGCGGAGACTGGACGACCCTCGACCTCGCCGCCCACTTGGTGGTGCGCGACCGCAGACCCGATTCGTTGCCCGGTCTGGTCTTCGACTTTGCCGCCGGCCACACCGAGAAGCTGCGGCTCGAAGCCACACAGCAGCCGTTCGAGGAACTGGTCGACCAGGTGCGAAGTGGCCCGCCTCGGTGGTCGCCGACCAGCTTCGCCTTGGTCGACAAGGCAACCAACACCATCGAGTTCTTCGTTCATCACGAAGACGTGCGGCGCGGATCTGGGTCGGGAGCAGGACGAGACCTGCCGGCGGCGACCGAAGACGAGTTGTGGAGCGGCCTCAAGCGGGTGGCGCCGGTGTTGCGACGCCAGTCTCCAGCACCGCTGACCATCGCCACCGACGACGGCCGCGAGCTGAAGATAAAGAGCGGCCCCTCGCCCGTGCGCGTCACCGGCCCGGTAGGCGAGCTGGTTCTGTTCATGTACGGACGCCAGGCGGTGGCCCACGTAGATGTTGCAGGCGACCAGAACGCCATCGACCAGGTGATGACCGCAGCTTTCGGCGTCTGACCCACACCCGGCACCCGCTGTGGGTGACGCGGCGGTCTCAGGGCATGCGCAGGAGCTGGTCGCGGAGGTGGCTCCACACCAACGCACCGCCGGCAGGCCCATAGTGGGTGCCGTCCCAGCGAATCGACGGGTTGTCGGCGATCGAAGGGTCGTCGCACAAGGCGGGCGGTGAGGTCACCAACTTCATCCGGTCGTTGAATTGGTCGTCTGTCGCTGCGATCTCGGCCAACAGTTCGTTGAGATGGTCGGTGCGCCAACGTTCGCCTCGCTCTGGCAATGGCGTCAACCCCCCACCTGGGCGAGGGAATTGGCACGGAACCTCGAGCAGGGCAACCGACGTGTCGAGGGGTTCGAACGCTGCCCGCACGCGCTCGAGACCATTGCGCAGAACCTCGTCGTGGGCCTCGGATCCGAACGGCACCACCACCCCATCGATCGACAGGTCGAACACCTCCCAGGCGCCGATGACCACCAGCACCACATCGGGCCGGTGGGCGGCCACGTCGGCTGCCCAACGTTGGGCGAAGTTGACGCAGGCCGAGAAGTTGCGCCTGGTTCGTCCGCCGCTGATCATCGACCCGCTGTCGATGATGCCGCAGCCCTCGATGGCCGAGTCGCGAAGTGACAAAACCCCGTCGAGAGACGACGGCGAATTGATGACCAGGGTGATGCCCACCGAGTCGCCCACGACCTCGACCGAACGCGGCAACACCGGATCGCTCAGCTCGACAGTGTGGGCAAAGTTCGATTGCACCGCGACGATCATCGGCCCACCCACCAAGGGCAGCGTGACCGCGTCGGTCACGGTCTGATCGCCCATGTGACCTCCCCCGTTGTACAGCAGTCGCGCATCCGACCCGTCGACCGCTCGTGCCGACACCGCGATATATCCGTCTGACACGAATTCCAGACGAGTGCCGGCCGGCGTTCGATCGATTCGGTATACGTCGGAGCCCTCGGCCGACACTGGGTCGCCACCCTTGCGCCAGTGGGTTGCATAGGACAACGGCAGCACCCGCATCGTCCAGATGCCGGTTGTATCGATGTCGATGGCCGCCAGCTCGGGAGCATCGACCACCACCCGGGCGACGCCGGGCGACGGCACTTCGATCGGCTGCCCCAGCCCCTCGTAGAAGAAACTCGAGCTGCCGGCCGTACTGACCGACACCTCGACGATCACCGCACCATCGTGGTCGAACGCAACCGACGCCGGCCCAGCACCGTTGGATGTCTCGACGCCGACGCCGCGGGTGTCGCCAAATGGCCACACCGTGCCGCTGGTGTCGAGCATCAGGTAACCCGACAGGTCAGAAAGAACTGCGACCGCAACCACGCCAGGCGCGTCGAACCCGGCCAGGCTGCCGTGGAAGCGACTCTGCCCGAAGTTGAAGATGCCGCCGTCGCCACCCAGCATCAGATATCCCGCCGGGCCCGGAACCAGACCCACGATGCCCGACGCAAGGGCCACACCCGGCAACACCCCAGGGATCGATCCGTGGAACTGCGCGTCGCCAAAGGTGAACGTGCCACCGTCGGCGCCGATCAGCACATAACCCGCGGCGGTGGCGCTCAACGCGAC